>JBEGUX010000084.1:0-4430 GCA_041178685.1 Bacteroidota bacterium | reverse complement strand
AAGATATCTTTTAAAACTCTTCAAGGGTGAATAAACGTGCTGATTACTAGTTTATTGGGTAAAGTCAGCTCAAATAGGGATCGTTTTAGTCAACAAAGGCCCTAAAATACGTTAAATCTTCGAAAAATCCTGCTTTTTTAAAGCGATTTTAATGCCTGACGGATAATTTCTTCCACGCCCGTTCCAGGCGAGTTTTTTATCAGTTTATCGAGCGCGGCTTCTACTGTATTTCTCTGAAAACCAAGGGTTAAAAGTGCAGAAAGCGCTTCTTCGCGAACCGAAAGTGAAGTTATCATGCCGGAGACGTTGCTCTCTTTTCGAATTTTTCCTTTTAATTCCAACACCAGTCTTTGTGCCGTCTTTTCGCCTATACCTTTAATTTTCTTTAACCGGCTTATATCTTCCGAGGCGATACAACTTTCAATTTCAGTCGGATTCATCGATGATAACATCATCCTTGCGGTGTTGCAACCGATACCTGAAACCGTGATTAGCGAACGAAACAATTTGCGTTCTTCTTCCTGATGAAAACCAAATAGTGTATGAGCATCCTCCGTGATGTGTAAATGAGTGAGTAAGCGTATGGCCTCGTTTTCTCCAAGTTGAGAAAAAGTGTGGAGTGAAATATTCACAAAATAGCCCACGCCGCCGCATTCGATGATGCAATAGGCAGGATTCTTTTCGATTAATTTTCCGTTCAGGTGGTTGATCATGTACTGCTATTAAATGGAATACTAAAGTTAGATTTTGACAAACTTTCTGCTGGTGAATCCTTCGCCTGTGGTGATGAGTATGCTGTAGCAGCCGCTAGGCAAGTTAACTATTACATCCGATAGATTAGTAATTAGTCGTGATGAACCAGCATCAGCGTTCTCCGAATAAATCTGTTTTCCGTCAACAGCCAGAATCGTTATTTGCGTAATGCTATCCGTCGACCGAACAAAGAAGTGATTGGTTGCCGGATTCGGGTAAACTTCTATAGAAGATTTTTTTTCATCTGAAGGTATACTGGTGAAAAGCGGATCAACTTGCAACGACCAAATCGATCTTCCGTAGGTTCCTGCGAAAAGTGTTCGCGAAGGATGATGGAAGCGAATATCCGTTACCGGAACGATGGGCATACCGTTACCGGCCGAAGACCAGGATTGACCGAGGTCGAGCGTTACGAAAACACCAATGTCGGTAGCTACGTACAATGTCGAATCGTGCAATGGGTCTTGTAGAATGTCATTACACGGAATATCCGGAAGATTGCCATCAATGCCGATCCATGATTGTCCGAAGTCCGCACTTCTATAAACATGCGATACATTATCGTGAAATCGATAGCCTGAAAGCGTACAATATACTACGGATGGTTCCGAAGGATGAGCAGTAACACGCGTAACCCAGCGAATTGTATTCATAGGATTAACATGCTGCCAGTTGGCGCCAAAGTCTGTAGTTACCCAAACATTCCCATCGTCAGTACCACAATAGATGATATTGGTGTCGGCAGGAGAAATGCTTACACTGGTTATAGTTCCCCAAGTAATTGGGTAGCCAAATAAAGAATGGTCGGTAAGGTCCGGACTTATAGATTGCCAGTTGTCGCCGTTGTCGTAGCTAACATACAATCTATTGGCACCCATAAAAACTGTTGATGTGTTTTGCGGATTCAACGCGAGTGGTGTATTCCAGTTGAAGCGATCGGCCGGATCTACTCCATCGTTGCCTGTATTGATTCCTCCATATTGATATTCTGCATAGGTAAAACCACTCACCGGATCAAAGAGCGTATAGAATCCGTCTCCTCCCCAAATGGAATACCAGTCGTTGTCTGCACATGTAGTTGTCATTACAGTTCCATTATCTTGTGTCCCGCCACCTCGTGTGCAGGTACCCGTTTCCAGTACATCGATGGCATAAAACTGTGTCACTGGTAATTGCTCATTGTGCGTCCACGTTGCACCGCCATTATCAGAAGTAAATAGCCCGCCATCGTTGGCAAGCAAAAGGAAATCGTGTTGTAGCGGATGTACGAACACTTCGTGATTATCCGGATGATAATTGCCGGAAATATTGGTCCAGTTTTGTCCACCGTCGGATGTTTTCCAGGTGTCAAATCCAATCAGGTAAACGATATCCGGATCTGTTGGATCAACTTTTATTCTTCCTTCCCAATGTGCAGCACCATTGAATACATCACCGATGCCGGCATCGTTAGTGCGCGCCCAGGTTACGCCACCGTTGGTTGATTTGTAGACACCCTGAAATGTGCTTTGCTGGTTCGAAACCATGTAGTACAATATATTGGGTTGCGCATTACAAATTCCGATACTGGTTCGGCCGTAGTCGAATGCCGGTAAACCATTTGCAATTCCGATAGGATTCCAGGTAGTTCCGCCGTCTGTTGATTTCCACAAGCCGGAGGAAGGGCCTCCATAATTTCTACGGTCGATTCTTCTAACCCTTGTCCAGGTGCACGCATAAATTGTGCTTGTGTTGGAGGGATCAATGGCAACATCAATGACTCCTGTAGAATCGTTTAAAAATAATTTTTGTTCCCAGGTACTTCCTCCATCGAAGGAACGGTAAAGACCTTGGTCAGCGCCGCCTCCGAAAAGATCGCCCATTGCTGCAACAAATACAATGTCAGCATTTGTTGGATCCACTGCAATACGACCAATGTTACGCGAATAGGTCAATCCAATAGAAGTCCAGGTCATCCCGGCATCTATAGATTTAAAAACACCTGCGCCATCGTAGGTAATGGAACCGCCACCGGAGTTGGGTTCACCGGTACCGGCGTAAAGTATGTTTTCATTGCCGGGAGCAATCGCTAAATCTCCAATAGAAAGTGAAGGTTGATTATCAAAAATTGGCATCCATGTACTTCCTGCATCGTCAGATTTGAAGATACCTCCCGATGCCCCGCAGGCATACATAGTTTGTAATGAGGTTAGCGGCATTTCAACATCGGTTAGTCGGCCGCCGATGTTGCGAGGACCTTCTTCTTGCCATACTGGCAATGTAGTGTTACGAAGAAGTTGTTGCTGTTGAGATAGTATTTGAGCAGCTTCACGGTGTGCAACTGCGTCTACATTGCCGTACGGCACCATCCGCTGACAAACAAACCAATCGTTCATCTCATCTTCCCATTGGATCGGAGACCAAAATGGTACGAAGGCTCGTTGCGCTGAACTTTCTTGTGTAAATAATAAGATACAGCATGCTGCTAGTAAGCAATAGAGTTTAGGAATTCGCATGACCAAAGATAATAAAGAAGGCCCGAACCGATAAGGTTGGGCCTTCCAGGAGAAATTTTTAATTAGCGGATTAACGTCCGCTTTTACGGGATTGTGCATCTACAACGGCAATCGTGATCATATTTACTATTTCACGGACCGAGCTTCCCAATTGCAGTACGTGTACCGGTTTTTTCATTCCCAACAGCACTGGTCCAATCGCTTCAGCCGACCCTAATTCCTGCAATAATTTGTAGGTGATATTTCCGGAGTCAAGATTCGGGAAAATGAGGGTGTTGGCGCCTTGATCCGCGAATTCACAGAACGGAAAGTTGTCGCCAAGCAGTGAAGGATTCAAAGCGAAGTTGGCCTGCATTTCACCATCTACCATCATTCCCGGATAATTACGGTGCAGGATGTCTACTGCCTGACGGACTTTAGTTGCTGCAGGATCATTATGAGCACCAAAATTGGAGAACGATAATAAGGCGATACGAGGTTTGATATTGAATTGCTGCACACCCCAAGCAGTGAGTACGGTGATCTCCGCAAGATCTTCTGCAGTTGGGTTGACATTAATCGTAGTGTCAGCGAAGAAAAGTGGTCCACGCTTCGTTACCATAATGTACATGCCCGCCACTTTTTTCACGTCATCTTGCGTGCCGATTATTTGCAGTGCCGGACGAATGACATCGCTATATTTTCGGGTAAGCCCTGAAATCATGGCATCGGCTTCGCCGGTTTCGACCATCATAGCGCCGTAATAATTGCGCTCGTTCATGATCTTCCGTGCTTCGTATAAGGTGAAGCCTCTTCTTCTGCGCTTACGAAAAAATATTTCGCCGAACGCATTGCGCTTTTCTTCCTCTTCACGAGGATCGATGATTGGTGTATCGCCAAGGTCAAGATTATTCTCCGCGATGAGTGAACGGATTTTTTTCGCATTACCAAGTAATATTGGTTTAGCGATACCTTCGTCACGCGCGATTTGTGCGGCTTTAAGGATCTTGTATGTGTCAGCTTCTGTAAATACAATTCGCTGTGGATTTTGTTTGGCTTTACTTGTAACAACGCGAATCAGTTTGTTATCTAATCCCAACCGTTTTTGTAATTGCTCAACATACTCGTTCCAATTGGTGATTTTATATTGAGCAACTCCCGATTCCACCGCTGCTTTAGCAACTGCCGGTGCAACCGTTGAAA
>JBEGUX010000083.1:0-3364 GCA_041178685.1 Bacteroidota bacterium | reverse complement strand
TATCGTAGGTATTTCTGAATTGGATCTAGAAGGTGTTGAGGTATTGCCAGGAGCTGCTTCTGCTTTATACGGTCCAAATGCCTTGAATGGTATCATTTTAATGAATTCAAAATCGCCTTTCTTATACCAAGGTTTAAGTGCACAGGTAAAAGCGGGTGCGATGACTGCGTCTAATCGCACGCAAGCAACAACTCCATATGGTGATGTATCTTTCCGTTTTGCGAAAGCAATCAATAACAAATGGGCTTACAAGGTTAACTTTAATATGTTGAGCGCTGAAGATTGGCAATCAACTGATTACAGAGATCAGAGTTTATTAAACGGCCGTGCTTTAGGTGATGGAAATCACCGGACCAATGTAGGTTATAATGGTGTAAGTATTTTCGGAGATGAGACTAACGTAAATATGTTGTCTTCTTTATCACCTCTATTAGGTGTACCAAACCATCCATTAACAGCTGGAATTAATCAAATTTCTCGTGCTACAGGTGGAGCCCTGTCACCAGCTGCCATTTTAGGCTACATTGCACCTAACGTACAAGTTTCACGTATTGGTTATACAGAAGCTGATTTAGCTTCATATACAAACCGTAACATTAAGTTTAATGCGGCATTGCATTATCGTTTTAATGATAAGGTTGAGTTGATTATGCAAGGATCTTATGGTCAAGGAACTACCTTGTACACAGGAGCTGATCGTTATTCAATCAAGAACTTCTCGATGGGTCAATATAAAGCAGAATTGAAAGGATCTAATTTCTTCGTTCGTGCCTATACAACACAAGAGAATTCAGGTGATGCATACGCAACAGGTACATTAGGCCAATTAGTTAACGAGGCAGCTAAGCCATCGACGGCTTGGTATCCAGAATACTTCGGTGCTTTTGCAGGTGCTGCTTTGCAGAACTTTGGTACTGTGTTGCAAACAACACTTGCTGCAACGGGTAATCCAAATACGGCTATCGGATCTGCGATTGCTAGTACGCAAGCATTATTCCCAGCATATCACGCAAATGCGCGTGCGATTGCTGACGGAAATCGTTTAATCCCAGGAACTCCTGCATTTAATACAGCTGTTGCGGCGATTAAAGAAAAACCTTTGCCAGCTGGTGCGAAGTTTACGGATAAATCAGCCTTATATCACTTGGAAGGTATGTACAACTTGACTGAGAAGCTTGGCAACAAGCTAGAGGTGATTGTTGGTGCTAACTTCCGTCGTTATGCGTTGAACTCTGAAGGTTCTTTATTTGCATTGCAAGATAATGGAGATGAATTTACAATTTCTGAGTATGGTGCTTATGCACAATTTGCAAAAAAGTTAATTTCGGATAAGTTGAAGTTATCTGCTTCATTACGTTACGATAAGAATGAAAATTTTGATGGTCAGTTTAGCCCACGTTTCTCGGGAGTATTTACTGAAGGTCGTTCAAATTTCCGTGCCTCATATCAGACTGGTTTCCGTATTCCAACGACACAAGATCAGTACATCAACTTACTTACTCCGTCTGCTCGTTTGCTAGGAGGTTTGGCAGTTGTTCAAGATCGTTACAAGTTATCGGGTAACTCGTTTACTTTGCCATCAGTACTTGCAGGAAAGCCAGTTGCTTATACAGCTAAACCTTGGAAGCCAGAACAAGTTCGTACGATGGAGTTAGGTTACAAAGGTTTCTTAGGAGATCGTTTATTAGCTGATGTATATGCGTATCGTTCAAATTTCACTAATTTCTCAGCAGGACAAGTAGTGGTTCAGTTGCCTTCACAGCATCGAGATCCTACCGTACTAGGAAACAAGATCTACTCTTTCCCATCAAATGTTGAAAACGAGGTTGTTACACAAGGTTGGGGAGTTAGCTTAGATTACCAATTGGGTAATAACTGGATGGCCGGAACGAACGTTTCATTCAATGAAATCAAGGACAATGGTGGACTTGCTAACTTCCAGTTAGCATTCAATACACCTAACTACCGTACAAACATTTCATTATCAAACCGTAATATCGGTGGTTCAGGTTGGGGTATGAGTGCTGTATGGAGATACCAAGAGAAGTTTGTTTGGCAGTCATCGATTGTTAATCAGGCGTTGAACCAACAGCAATTAAGTTTAATTCCAGCATTCCACACGTTAGATATGCAGGTTAGCAAGAAATTGTCTAGCATTAAATCAATCCTTAAAGTGGGTGGAACTAACTTGGGAGGCAAGCTCTATCAAACAGGATGGGCTAACCCATTCGTGGGTAGCATGTACTATGTTAGCTTAACATTTGATGAATTATTGAATTAAGATTAATTCATATTTTCTTGAGGCTGCCCCGAAAAGGGCAGCCTCTTTTTTTGTACTTTAGTGAATTCAATTTTAGAATAAGGAATGGATTTAACGGGTTTTTCACATATTGAGGTTTTGGGTGCGCGTGAGCACAATTTAAAGAATATTGATGTATCCATTCCGCGCAACCAGCTGGTGGTCGTAACGGGAATCTCAGGTTCAGGAAAATCTTCCTTGGCATTTGATACGATTTATGCCGAAGGTCAGCGGCGGTATATGGAAAGTTTTTCTGCCTATGCCCGGTCCTTTTTGGGAAACATGGAGCGTCCGGATGTGGATAAGATTGAGGGGCTTTCGCCTGTAATTTCAATTGAACAAAAAACTACGTCTAAAAATCCACGATCGACAGTAGGTACGACCACGGAGATTTACGACTTTTTGCGCTTGTTGTATGCGCGCGGTTCGGAGGCATTTTCGTATTTGAGTGGCCAAAAAATGGTCAAACAATCTGTTGACCAAATCATTGCCACCCTGACTACGCAGTTTGACGGATCTAAGATTGTTTTACTAGCGCCAGTAATTAAAGGACGTAAGGGTCATTACCGCGAGCTTTTTGTTCAGATTGCCAAATGGGGCTATACGAAGGTTCGCGTAGATGGCGAGATTCTTGATATCGAACCCAAGATGCAATTGGATCGATTTAAGGTACATGATATTGAGGTGGTGATCGATCGCTTGATCGTGACAGATGATGAGCGGGTACGTTTATCACAAAGTTTACAGACGGCAATGCAGGTGGGGAAAGGCCAGGTTTATGTACTGGATGGTGATTCACGTGTGCATTATTTTTCACAAACATTAATGGATCCGGAGACTGGTTTGTCCTATGATGAGCCTGCTCCCAATACGTTCTCATTCAATAGTCCATATGGCGCCTGTCCATGCTGCAATGGACTAGGAGTAATTGAGGAAATTACAGAGGATTCTGTGATACCTGATCGCAAATTGAGTATTGTTCGTGGAGCTATTGCGCCGATAGGCGAGTACCGGGAGTTGTGGATTTTTAAGCAACTAGAAGTTTTGTTAAAGCCTTTTCAAGTG
>JBEGUX010000082.1:0-5434 GCA_041178685.1 Bacteroidota bacterium | reverse complement strand
TCTTCAAATTGCACAGATGGTCGATGATTACGGTGCTTTTTTGGAAACCGAAGAGTCCAGTGATTCTTGTTCACTGGTATTATATACGCTAAATAAACATTTAGCCAGTACATTGCCTGTTGTTCATGAAGTATTGACCGAAGCGATTTATCCGGCTTCAGAAGTACAGGTGTATGTTGCCAAACAAAAGCAGCGTTTAGTAGTTGAAAACGAACGGGTAAATTCCATCGCTCGTCGTAAGTTCAATCAATTGTTGTTCGGGAATAATCATCCTTACGGTTACTATATCCAGAAGGATGATTATGCAAAGGTGAATTCCGATGCGTTGAATAACTACAGCCGAAAGCATTATACCGCTGCTAATTGCTCCATTTTGGTGGCCGGTAAAATTCACGATACTTCGTTGGGATTGTTAGAAAAATATTTTGGTGGTGCAGACTGGACCTCGGGCGAGAAGGAAGTGAATCATATGGGGAGTATTGCTACAGCTGAAGATCATTTTCATTACGTCGCAAAAGAAGGGGCATTGCAATCGGCTATCAGAATCGGACGGAAAATGGTTATGCGTAACCATCCCGATTATCCCGGATTGTCGGTATTGAATACAGTACTTGGCGGGTATTTTGGTTCCCGATTGATGTCAAACATACGTGAAGACAAAGGATATACATATGGTATCGGTTCGGCCATGGTGTCGTTGAAGCACAGTGGCTATTTTTTCATTTCCACTGAAGTGGGAGCGGACGTTACTAATGCAGCCTTAGAGGAGATTTATAAAGAAGTGGAGCGTCTTCGCCATGAGTTGATAGATGAAGACGAGCTGCAGATGGTTCGTAATTATATGCTTGGATCTTTCCTCAAAGGAATAGACGGTCCCTTTGCACTTTTAGATCGTTTCAAGTCCATTTACCTGAGTGGACTCGATTATTCCTATTATGAACGTTATCTTAAAACACTCGAAACGATAAATCCTGCTACGCTTCGGGAATTGGCCCATACCTATTACGACCGTGCTGACCTTTACGAATTGGTCGTTGGCGTAAAATGATTGTAACGTATTGCTACAAGGTGTAACTTAGTAAAGCGTGAATTTGGTTAAAAAACAGATATTTTTAGGATTTGTTCTTGGTTTGCTAACACATTGGGCGACCGGACAGACTTTTCATATCCGTTGTCTTGGTGTCGGATCCGGCGGTGACGTTACAGTGACCTGGGATCGCACTAATTTGGCAGCTGCTGATTTCCGTTGTTTTTACCTTCTTCATTCCACGACGCAAGCTGGTCCATTCAATCCGGTTGACAGTGTGTTCATATTTTCGGATACCATAGAAACACATCCAACCGCTAACGCTTCTAATAATCCGGCTTGGTACATTGTCGTTTATAAATCTCTTTCCGGCGGCCCTGATCTGGTCTCCGACACGGTTCGCGCCATTCAGTTGACGGTACTTAATCCAGGAAGTGGATTTGCGAATCTTGCCTGGAATGTGATGCACCAGCCACTCATTGCCACGCATTCGGAAGACTATCTCATCTACAGGGAATATCCGCGTGGAATATTCACACGTATTGATTCTGTTGATGCATTGACAGCGCCGAATCCAATGTTGTACAGTGATTTGATTTCAATCTGTGATGATACCATCAATTACCGTATCGAAGTAATGGATATCAGCGGTTGTTATTCCGTATCAAATGTTGATGGTGATTTATTCAGGGATTTGCAACCGCCTTCGTATCCTGAACTGGATTCCGTTACAGTTGGTACCTCAGGAAATGCCATCATTGGCTGGTCGGCTAATCCTTCTCCGGATACGCGAGCATTTGTCATTCTGCAGGGTGTTGGTTCCATTTGGACTCCCATCGATACGGTTTTTGGAAATAATGGCACCTTCTTTTTCTCCTCCATTGATGTCTCCGACGAGTCAACAGCTTTTGAGATCATAGCGGTCGACAGCTGCGGAAATCCAAGTGCGCAAAGTCAGCCTCATTCCACCATTTACCTGGAGGGAAATTTTTTGCTCTGCACCAAGGCTGTTGCACTGAGTTGGAATCCTTATCCATATTGGGGAAATCCGTTGAGTTATGAAATCTATCGTTCAGAAAGCGGCGGACCGGAATCATTGATTGGGTCTTCGAATACAACTTCGTTTATTGATTCCACCGTTAACTCCGGTACTGACTATTGTTATCGCATTATTGCACGAGAGATCGGGACCAATCGTTCTTCTACGTCGAGCCGTTATTGCATTTTGCCGGTATTTCCACCACCTCCCGATTTTTGTACCATTCGAAAAGTATCTGTGCTCAATGAATCACAAATCAATATTGTAGCTTATGTTGATCCTAATGCTGTGGTTAGCGGATACGAACTCTTGCGTTCAACAAACGCGAGTGGACCTTTTCGCTCCGTGGCTATTTACGCTTTTGACGGTAGCAATACAATTAGTTTTATTGACGATGTTCCATCCACCGCTTCCTCTGTCTACTACTATCAGGTAGTCACGATGGATTCCTGCGGACTTAAAGTCAAATCATCTGA
Source organism: Bacteroidota bacterium (assembly GCA_041178685.1). Taxonomy (GTDB): domain Bacteria; phylum Bacteroidota; class Bacteroidia; order AKYH767-A; family 2013-40CM-41-45; genus Pollutiaquabacter. The sequence continues at coordinate 2,892 of JBEGUX010000082.1, read as the reverse complement.
AGTCTGCCAAACCATTTTACTGACGGGTGAATCGATGGAAGGTGCCAACGATCTCTCCTGGACCGACTATGCTACTTGGCCCACCGGAGTGAGTCGTTATCTTATCTTTCGATCCATTAATGGATTGCGTGATCCTGATCCCATCGCTATCGTGACGAACGGTACTATTCAGATCCTGCGCGATTCGGTACTCGATGAGTTTTATAGCGACGGAAAATTCTGTTACGTCGTTCAGGCTGTCGAAGCACCGGGTAATCCGGATTTCTTTCTGGATTCAGCAGCTTCCAATGAGATTTGTTTGCTCCAGCAGCCTACCATGTTTATTCCCAATGCATTTCATCCCGGTGGTGGCTTTAATGAGATCTTTCGCCCATATCCCGTTTTCGTATCAGATGACAATTACAGTTTTGAAATTTACGACCGTTGGGGAAGAATTCTTTTTTCGACCAACGATCCGCAAGTGGGATGGGACGGATCCATTGATGGTGAACAAGCACCGGAGGCTGTTTACGTGTATCTAATCGAGTCGAAACAACCGGATGGATCTACTTTTAGAAGAGTAGGCCGGTTAACGCTTATCCGTTAACGAATGACCTTATTTTGATTGGACTACCATAGCATTTTCGGTTGTTCCCCGATTTTCATTATCTTTGCGTGCAACTTTTTACTAAACCGCTGATTCTATGAAAGTTGCGAAAAGCCGTTTTTTAGGCGAATCCCTCACTTACGACGACGTTTTATTGGTGCCAGCCTATTCGGAAGTCCTTCCGAATGATGTTGATGTATCTACGCGGCTAACATCAACAATCCGCCTTAATATTCCGATTGTTTCTGCTGCGATGGACACGGTAACGGAAGCTGAAATGGCGATTGCTATTGCACAAGAAGGCGGTATCGGTATGTTGCACAAGAACCTATCTATTGAGCAGCAAGCTGCTCAGGTCAGAAAGGTCAAGCGTAGTGAAAGTGGAATGATCGCAGATCCTGTGACATTGCCGGAAAATGCGTTGGTGCGTGATGCGCATAACATTATGAAAAATTCCGGCATTGGAGGAATTCCGATTTTGAATAAAGACAATGTATTAGTCGGAATTTGTACCAGTCGTGATTTGCGATTTGAAAAAGATATGAATCGCCCTGTTAGGCAGATCATGACCAAAGACAATTTGGTCACGACTACGGGTGTTAAAGATTTGAAGGAGGCGGAGAAAATTCTCCAGCAGTATAAGATTGAGAAACTTCCTGTTGTTGATCGTAAAGGCCGTTTGATCGGATTGATTACGTATAAAGACATTATCAAAATCAAATCGCGTCCGGGAGCTTGTAAAGACGAGAAAGGTCGGTTACGTGTAGGTGCTGCAATTGGCGTCACCACTGATTCATTGCAGCGTGCCACAGCATTAGTGGAAGCCGGTGTCGATATCATTACCATTGATACGGCTCATGGTCATACGAAAGGTGTTGTGGACGTGTTGAAGAAGATCAAAAAAGCATTTCCAAAATTACCTGTTATTGTAGGAAATATTGCCACGGCAGATGCGGCTCGTTACCTGGCAAAAGCAGGCGCAGATGCCGTCAAAGTGGGTATCGGTCCGGGTTCAATCTGTACTACGCGAGTGATTGCCGGAATTGGTGTTCCTCAGTTTACTGCGGTGTATGATGTTGCAGAAGCGCTAAAAGGTTCCGGTGTTGGTGTCATTGCAGATGGTGGTATTCGTTATAGCGGTGACATTGCCAAAGCTATTGCCGCAGGTGCTGATGTGGTGATGTTAGGTTCGCTATTTGCAGGCACGGAAGAATCACCGGGCGAAACGATGATATACGAAGGAAGAAAGTTCAAGTCGTACCGCGGTATGGGATCAATTGAGGCAATGCGTGAAGGTTCAAAAGACCGTTATTTCCAGTCTCAAACCGACGATGTAAAAAAACTGGTACCGGAAGGTATCGTAGGTCGCGTTCCTTACAAAGGACACGTCGCGGAGGAGATTTATCAGCTGGTGGGAGGTATCCGTGCTTCGATGGGATACTGTGGTGCTAAGAATATTGCGGCGCTTCAAAAGGCTTCATTTACTCGAATCACTTCCTCAGGAATCCGTGAAAGCCATCCACACGATGTCACCATCGTGAAAGAAGCACCAAATTATCACCGTTAATTGCAAAGGTTACTCGGCTGTTTTTACACCAACGATCACCTGCTCACTTCCGTTTTCTTTTCTAATGGATAGCAGGTAGATGCCTTTCTGAAGTTCGCCTGCAGGAATTTTTATTCCAGTATGTGAGGCTTCCTGGCTATACACCTTGATTTGCCTTCCGGCGGCATCCGAAATCGTTACAGTAATTTTTTCTCCGTGAGCGTGAGGAATACTAAGATTCCAATCCATAGTTGTTGGGTTGGGATACAGCGACATGCTATGACGCTCAGTTGTTGAACTGACAGAACTGGAGATGGTGTCTACTACAATAAAGGAAGTCATCATGCCCATATCTTCATGAGCGAGATTATGACAATGATACATGTATGGAACACCGGCATCGGCATAATCTTCAAAGCGCATAATAAGACCGACTGTTTCTTGCGGAAGTATATTGAATACATCTTTCCAGCCACTTTCCTGTGGTGGAGGAACTGCGCCATTACGACTAAGAATTCTAAACGAAACATCGTGCACATGCATTGGATGAGCAATGTTAGATGAATTGGTAACATACCAAAGTTCGACATGACCTAATCGCATGGTGTCGTTGAAATAGCCCATGATGTACTGGCTACCATCCAGGTAAAAATTGCCCATATTCACCATACCTTGTCCTGTGATCGTACGATTTCGAACGCGATCTGCTGTTGTAGAGTCGTATGTTTGAACAGGAATTAGTGTGGAAGGAACCGTTGTT
>JBEGUX010000081.1:0-4607 GCA_041178685.1 Bacteroidota bacterium | reverse complement strand
CTGGAGTCAAAACTGGAACATAAATCCTACGAGATCGCTAAGCTTTATTATCATATGGAAGACTTTAAAGCGGCGGTTACTTGCTTTCGAAACCTGCTCAATGATTTTCCAACTTCGCCCAATCGGGAAGAGTGTATGTATTTGATTATTGTGGCGCAATTTAAATTGGCGGAGAATAGTATTGAAGAAAAGAAAAATGCCCGTTATAACGAGGCATTGACCTTTTATGGTGAATTTTCGGCCAATTACCCAGGTAGTAGCTATAAAGAAGAGGCCGATCAAATGGCTGTTGCCATTCGTCTATGGCTGGAAAAAGCTAATAATTTGGGAATGAGTAGTAATAAACAGTGATTTTTATTATATTTGTGCCCCAAATCCTCAAAACCAATGAATTATAAAGCAGAAACAACTACCACGATCACTCGTAACCTCCGTGATTACGACCGTGAAACGGGTAATGTTTACGAATCGCTGGTAGTTATCGCTAAGCGCGCCAATCAAATTTCTTCTGAATTGAAAGAAGAGCTCAATGGTAAATTATCTGAGTTTAACACTTCCGGTGACAACCTCGAAGAGATCTTCGAAAACCGCGAGCAGATTGAAATCTCCAAATATTACGAGCGCCTGCCAAAGCCAACGTTGATTGCCATCAACGAATTTCAGGACAAGAAAATTTATCACCGTAATCCATCGCGTGATAAATAATTTATTTCCCGTTAACACGCTATAGTGAAAGAATCCAAGACATCCGGTTTTGGATTTTTTCATTTTAACTCGAAGGTAAATCATGAAAGGAAAAAAAATACTTCTTGGTGTCACCGGTAGTATCGCAGCTTATAAATCGGCAACACTGATCCGGTTGCTGGTAAAAGCAGGTGCGGAAGTACGTGTTATAATGACGCCTTCCGCCAAAGATTTCATTACTCCACTGACACTTTCCGTGGTTTCTAAAAACCCGGTCGGCTGTGAGTATTTTAATCCTGCCGATGGCTCCTGGAACAATCATGTGGATTTGGGATGCTGGGCTGATTTACTACTGATTGCGCCGCTATCAGCGTCTACACTTTCAAAAATGGCGCATGGAAATTGTGACAATCTTTTAATGGCTGTTTATCTATCTGCGCGTTGTCCGGTGATGATAGCTCCTGCCATGGACCTGGATATGTGGAAGCATTTTACCACTCAAAACAACCTGGAGCTTCTCATCAAAAATGGCGTTCGCGTTATCCTGCCCGCAACCGGAGAGTTGGCCAGCGGTTTGGTAGGCGAAGGCCGTATGGAAGAACCTGAAAATATCTTCAATACCGTTGACAGTTTTTTCGTTAATGGCCTGTCCCTATCCGGCATAAAAGTGTTGGTATCGACAGGCCCAACGTATGAAGCAATAGATCCAGTGCGTTATATCGGTAATCGATCTTCCGGAAAAATGGGATTTGCACTTGCAGAAGAACTCGCCTCACGAGGTGCGGAAGTTGAGTTAGTGACAGGTCCAACCGCACTGCAAACGATGCATCCCAAGATTAATACAATTCACGTGGAGTCAGCTCAAGAGATGCACGACGCCTGTATGAAACGCTTCGATGAGAAAAAGCTGGTGATCATGTCGGCTGCGGTGGCAGACTTCAAACCACTTGCACCAGCTGATCAAAAAATAAAAAAGAAATCCGCTTCCTTGGCTATCGAATTAACGCCAACACCCGATATTTTGGCAGCAATGGGAACAAAAAAGTCAGCGCAGCAGGTTCTTGTTGGCTTTGCGTTGGAGACAGAACATGAGACAGAAAATGCGTTGGATAAATTAAAACGTAAAAATCTTAATCATATCGTTCTTAATTCACTGAATGATGTTGGCGCAGGCTTTGGAAAAGACACGAATAAAGTCACCGTTTTCTCTGCGAATGGAGAACGTAATGATTTTGACACTCAATCTAAAAAAGAAATTGCACGTCATCTGGTTGATCTGATTTCAACTTCGATATAATGTAAATACGAAACGATTATGAGATTTCGCAGGTATAATTTTGGACTACTGTTTTTTTTAAGTTTTCTCCTTGGCACGTCAGTGTCGGCACAAGAGCTGAATTGCTCTGTTTCGGTGCTTTCACCCAATGCCACTGAAAGTGACCGTTCAATTTATCAGATTTTGCAAAATTCAATTCGTGAGTTTTTAAATACACGGAAGTGGACTAACGATCAATTTTTAAACCAGGAGCGCATTGAATGCTCTGTTACTATTACTATTTCGGAACGTACGAGTGTAGATGAATTCAAGGCAAACATTCAAATTCAGTCGCGTCGTCCGGTTTATAAGAGTTCCTACAATTCTCCTTTATTCAATCATCAGGACAACGACTTTTCATTTCGTTACTATCAGGATCAGTTGTTGGAATTTGACGAAGCCAACATCAGTTCTAACCTGACAGCCGTTTTGGGTTACTATGCTTATATCATTATTGGAATGGATTACGATTCATATTCCTTGGAAGGTGGAACGCCCTATTTTTTACGTGCTCAAAACGTAGTCAACAATGCACAATCGATGCCCGAACGCGGCTGGAAAGCATTCGAAAATCAGCGAAATCGTTTTTGGCTCGTGGAAAACCTCTTGCATGTGCAGTTCAAGGCCTTGCGTAGCTGCATGTACAAATATCATCGTACCGGTTTTGATATTATGAGTGATAATCTATCGGACGGAAGAGCGGCTTGCCTGGAAGCCATCAAAGGACTTAAAACGGTTTTCAATAACCGTCCGAACTCCTTTGCCATGCAGGTGTTCTTCAACGCCAAAGCCGATGAAATCATCTCCTTATTTTCGCAGGCTCCCGCCGATGAGAAATCGCAGGTGGTTACGGTGCTCAATCAGGTTGATCCTGCCAACATTTTAAAGTACGGAGCCATAACAAACGGCGGCAAGTAAATTCGTTGCTCTAATCATTACCTTTGCAAAAAATAAGTCCTCAACGACAATAGCTAATAAATAGTATGGGATTGAAATGCGGAATAGTTGGACTACCCAATGTAGGAAAGTCGACTTTATTTAATTGTTTGTCAAACGCAAAAGCGCAGGCAGCTAATTTTCCTTTTTGCACCATTGAACCTAATGTGGGCGTAATTACGGTGCCTGACGAGCGACTCAATCAGCTTGAGAAACTGGTAAATCCACAGCGCGTAGTTCCCACCACCATTGAAATCGTTGACATTGCCGGATTGGTGAAAGGAGCTTCAAAAGGCGAGGGTTTGGGTAATCAATTTCTCAGCAACATCCGCGAATGTGATGCTATCATTCACGTGGTTCGTTGTTTTGATGATCCGAATGTTGTTCACGTTGACGGAAATGTAAATCCGGTACGCGACAAGGAAACGATTGATACAGAATTGCAGCTGAAAGACCTTGAAAGTGTTGACAAGAAAATTTCCCGCACCGAAAAACTGGCAAAAGCCGGAGGTGATAAAGATGCCGCTAAATGTCTGGAGGCACTTAAAATCTACAAACATCATCTTGAGCAAGGAAAACCTGCGCGATCAGCTCCTGTGAATGATGGTGATGAGCGATTTATCGCCGATATTTTTCTGCTGACCGCCAAGCCGGTGTTGTATGTTTGTAATGTCGATGAGGGTTCAGTAAACACCGGAAATAAGTATGTAGATCAGCTCAAGGAAAATGTGAAAGATGAAAAAGCTGAAGTGTTGATCATCGCAGCAGCTATAGAAGCAGAAATTACGCAGTTGGATAGTTTCGAAGACCGAGCTGCATTTTTGGCTGATCTTGGTCTGACGGAATCCGGCGTTGCTAAATTGATCAAAGCCGCTTATCGATTATTGAGTTTGCAGACCTATTTTACTGCCGGTGAAAAAGAGGTTCGCGCCTGGACCATTACCAACGGGATGCAGGCACCAGCTGCCGCCGGTGTCATTCACTCCGATTTTGAAAAAGGATTCATCCGCGCAGAAGTCATCAAGTTCGATGATTTTGTGAAATTCGGCTCAGAGTCAGCTTGCCGTGATAATGGAAAATTAAGCGTAGAAGGAAAAGAATATACGGTAGGTGATGGCGACATCATGCACTTCCGATTCAACGTTTAAAAGCGACAGTCCATGAACATCAGTTTGACCATCGTACTCATTACAGTGATCGTTTCAATACTGGCGTTCAACAACCGCAACTTGCTTTCCAAATTGATCTTCAATCCGTTTATCATTAAACGGGATAACGAGTATCACCGTTTTTTAACATCGGGCTTCATCCATGCCGACTGGATGCATTTGCTCATCAATATGTTTGTCTTGTATTCTTTCGGACCGATCGTTGAACAGTATTACCACAGCTATTTCGGCGACAATTACACCAATTATTTTCTGTTACTCTATTTGGGTGGATTGGTGATGTCGATACTGCCCACTTATAAAAAGCACGCCAGGAACTCATCGTACAATGCTTTGGGAGCTTCCGGTGCCGTTTCAGGAGTTGTTTTTTCGTTCATCCTATTTCAGCCGCTCGAGAAAATATGCTTGTACGGAATTTTATGTCTGCCGGGCGTTATTTTTGGTGCGGCCTATTTGTTCTATTGTATTTACATGGACAAAAAGGGCGGAAGCCGTATCAACCA
>JBEGUX010000080.1:0-3657 GCA_041178685.1 Bacteroidota bacterium | reverse complement strand
TATTGATCAGTGCAAGCCGGCCGGGAACGTTGTCGTGAATATGGATTAGGCGATGCGCATTCTCCAGCTCCGGTAAGGTCAGGTTCGGGAAGTTAACACTGTTGCTGGTACTGCCGGTGTTGATGTAATCCATCATTCTGGCCGGCACGAAATTCCCAATATTTTCCTGTGCTTCCTGGGTGCTGCCACCAATGTGTGGTGTCAGAATGGTGTTGGGTAATCCCCGGAGCTCAGATTCAAAGGTCTCCTGATTACTCACCGGCTCATATGGAAACACATCGATTGCACAACCGGCAACTTTCTTGCTTAAAATTGCCTGCCTTAATGCCGGAATGCTAACAATATGTCCGCGACTCAGGTTAATAAAAATAACGCCGTCCTTCATTTGTGCAAAGGCGTTCTCGTCAATGAGGTTTTCATTTGATACACGACCGTCAACATGCATGGAGATAATATCAGCCTGCTCTAGCAGCTCTGAAAGCCGCTTACATTTGGTTGCATTACCCAAAGCCAGCTTTTCTTCACGATCGTAATAAAGGACTTTCATGCCAAGACTCTCGGCAATTACAGAAAGCTGTGAGCCAATATTGCCATAACCGATGATACCAAGTTTCTTTCCGCGAACTTCATAACTTCCACTCGCTGATTTATCCCAGATGCCCTGATGCATGCGTGCAGATTTATCCGGTATGTTCCGGATCAGCATGATCATCTGTGCAATGGCCAGTTCAACAACTGAGCGGGTATTGCTGAATGGTGCATTAAACACCGCTATACCACGACGTGTAGCCGCCTGTAGATCAATCTGATTGGTGCCAATGCAAAAGGCACCGATGGCCATCAGCCGGTTGGCGTGCTCCAGTACACGTGCGGTTACCATTGTTTTGGAGCGGATGCCCAGTATGGAAACATTCCGTATGCGCTCAATGAGTTCATCCTCCGTCATTGCTGCCGTATGCGTCTCAACCTGAAAGCCTTCAGCCTTCATAAGCTCAATCGCAACTGGATGTACATTTTCAAGCAGGAGCACCTGTATCCTGTTTTTAGGATAACTCACCGTGGTATTCAATTTATTCAGGAACAGAAATTCATCGAGGCTGGGGGTAACGTGATCGGCATTTTTAACCACGTTCTCGCGATTCACATTTTCAGTGAAAGCATAGAATTTATTGGCAAGGCCAGAGTGCTTGATCTCATAATCGGTATAACCATCGCCGATGACATATACATCACCGGGTAGATTTAGTCGCCGGATCTGTTCAACTTTTCCGTTATTGGCTGAAAGTGGATTATTCTTATCAAATCCTGTAACCTTTCCCTGGTCATCAAATTCAAATGAATTGGCAAAAATGTTCTCAGGTTTGATACCATAGTCGCATACGACTGGTTCTATAAACTCTTTGAACCCATTCGATATAATGAAGATGTCATCAGCATAATTTTGGAAAAACTCCCGGTTGCGTTTGAATGAGTCCGAAACCAGCTTTTTAAGTTCCTCAATTAGAAGCGGCAGGTGTTTTTTTTCCGGTGCGATCAGTGCAAGTCGCTTTTCCAGTGATTCACGGAAGGAGAGTCCTCCATTCATGCCCTGGTTGGTTATTTCAACAACCTGTGCCGTACGCGCCTTTTGTTCCGGATGATCGCGTAAGCTGATGGAAGCCAGGACGTCAAAGGCCTCTACCTTTGTAAAAGTGCTGTCGAAATCAATGATAAAGTACTTTCTCTGCTTCATAATCGGTGTGGCCGGAAATTCGCCGCAAACTTAATTCAATCCTTTCATAAAGTGATAATTGAATGGCACTTGGGTTAATGGTTAAGGCCGAATTTTGAGATATGATTAAATCTGCGATATTTGCACCCTTATTAAGTGAGCGCAAGCTCAGATTGTTAGATTTAAACCCGAATAGTGGCATTTATACCCGGAAGTAACAGGCCGCCGCGCCCCATGAACAGGGGTTTCAGAAAGGTGGTTGAAGAACCGTATCGCGTGAATGAGCGGATTACAGCTCCCCGTGTGCGGGTCGTTGGTGAGGATATCCAAAGTGATGTCTATCCCATTCAGACAGCAATTAAAATTGCTCAGGAGGCAGGACTGGATCTGGTTGAGATCTCTCCAAATGCCGATCCTCCGGTTTGTAAAGTTGTTGACTATTCTAAGTTTAAATACGAACAGAAGAAGAAACAGAAGGAAATTAAGGCCAACGCCCAGAAGACCGTTGTTAAGGAAATCAGGTTTGGTCCGAACACCGACGATCATGACTTTAACTTTAAGGTTAAACACGCCATCAACTTCCTTGGCGATGGTTCAAAAGTTAAAGCTTATGTACATTTCGTAGGCCGTTCGATTGTTTATAAAGAACGTGGTGAAATTCTGTTGCTGAAGTTCGCTCAGGCCCTCGAAGAGTACGGCAAGGTGGAAGACCTGCCACATCTGGAGGGAAAACGGATGTTTATGATGATTTCGCCGAAAGGAAAAAAATAAGTTGGAACGAGTTAAAGATTATTGAAACAGAGTTATGCCAAAAGTAAAAACCAAATCAGGAGCCAAGAAGCGATTCAAGGTTACAGGAACAGGAAAGATCAAACGCAAAAAAGCTTTTAAGAATCATATTCTCACAAAGAAAGAAACGAAGCAGAAACGTCGTCTCGGAATCAAGGCTATCGTAAAGAAGTCTGACGAGCGCAACGTGAAGCTCATGCTGCCTTACGCAGTTTAATTATCAAAGTCATTTATTGACTTCGATCGGTTTTTCCGGAGTACCAGTTAAAACTCCGGTTTAATTAACCCGGATGCAGGTTAGAAAAGTATTCTGAAAAGAATCACCTTCATTCAAAAAATGTAAACGTTATGCCACGTTCAGTAAATCACGTAGCGTCCCGCGCCAAAAGAAAGCGCACGCTCAAACTCGCCAAAGGTTATTTCGGCAGAGGTAAAAATGTTTGGACAGTTGCCAAGAATAAGATCGAGAAAGGTCTTGGCTATGCTTACCGCGATCGTAAGGCCAGAAAAAGAGATTTTCGCGCCCTCTGGATCCAGCGTATCAATGCTGGTGCAAGACTATTCGATATGTCTTACTCCGAACTTATGGGTAAACTCGCCAAGTCTGGAATTAGCCTTAACCGCAAGGTGCTTGCCGATCTGGCTATGAATCACCCTAAAGCTTTCGAGGCTGTAGTAAATAAGGTGAAATAATTCAGTCTTTTGAATGAAATGAGAAAGGGAACTTCGGTTCCCTTTTTTGTTGTCCGGTTATCCCTGATCAGATAATTTTTCTCAATTGTTGTCCGGTCAGTGCTGAAAAACCGCCGGTAAGTCCGCCGACTATTGCTGTAATTAAGTAGATCACGCCAACGGCCTTGCCCGGGAACAATCCGCTGATCTGTGCAGGCAAACTGCTTCCTGTGGTGTAGCTGATAATAAACGCTGCACTTGTCCATAACAAAGCCACGGCCAGAAATCCTTTAAGAAAGCTTCCTGTGCCGGTTGTTCCGTATAAAAATCCAACGGCCAGACACGGAATGCTCAGCGTCCACCAGGGCAAAAAGAACTGAAATAAAAATGCGCCTGCTGCTGCGAGAAAAATGAATCTGATGTTTTCCATATGAACTATTTTGACGGAGTAATTTTTATTGATCGAAGAGATTTTAAACTGGCCT
>JBEGUX010000079.1:0-4679 GCA_041178685.1 Bacteroidota bacterium | reverse complement strand
CTTCCTTAACACAAGCGGTGAAAGAAATGGCTGCCAGGGCTAAGATTACCAGGGAGCGGAAGGTCAAGAATGACTTTTTCATGATATATAGAGTTGTTTGTTTTTTAAGGATTAATTCATGCGGAAGACGAGGTTAAGGAAGAACGTTCTTCCAAAGCCGTAACCGTACTTAGCAGGAAACTTGTTGACGTTGTTGTCGGTGAAGTCGAAGCGAAGCTGCTCAAATGCTGTCGTCACCAAGTCCTGGTTATCCAGAATATTACTGATGCCTAAGTTGATATTCAGATAAACAGGTCGCTTAAGACTAGAGTATGCATTGTTCAGTCGGTAAGAATAACCTCCGGATATATCGAGCGTGAATTGTCCGGGATTACGTTCCTGGGAAAGAATTTCTACCCATTGATTTGATTGTGGTTCTACAAGATCCAGTGCAGCAAGTGTGCGACGTGCAGGATTTACGTCCGTGTAGATGTGGTCAAAGAAGTTCAGATTAATATTAGCAAACCAGAACTTTGGTGAACGGTAATTCAAACCCATCGTATAGGCCGATTGTGGGCCATTGGCAACACGGATATTCTTCCAATAAATGGTTTCATTGGAAATGAGAATGGTGTCTTTATTATCCTGTGTTGCAGTGCCGCTTGCGCGTGAGTTGTAAATAAACTGACCTACAGATGCAACAGCGATAAACGACAGCCCTTTGCCCAGATTAGCGTCAATACCAATTTCGATGCCGGCATGTTGTTTATTGATTCCGGTGAGCGTATAATTCACGAAATTTTGAAAGTCTTCGTGATAGAAACGGCGTGAATCCGTTCCATCGGTGAACTGAGTATAGTAACCCATAAATTTCGCTTTCAGGCGGGGGGCTTTAAGGATATATCCGCCTTCAATCGAGGAAACTTTTTCCATCTCCAGATCACTCACTACAAGATTGCGCGTCCATGGCGAGATGAATGCATTTTCAAAATAAGGAGCGCGAGTGTGATGAGACATATTCAATACGAAATAATTACGGCCGTCGTATTTGTAGGTAGCACCAGCTTTAACTCCGTAATAAGTGAAACGCTGAATTTCTGATTCTCCGAATGAGTCATCTTTGAACACACCGTTTCGGATATTCCCGATACGCTTGAAGTTGTTGGTTCCAACCTGTAGGCCGAGGAAATAATCAAAACGATCGAATTTATAAACGCCTTGTGCCCATAGCATGCTCTTATTGATAACAGAAGAGTAATTGTATCCGTATTTATCACCATTACGAACAATTCGGTTCGGATTGTTCAAGTCGTTTTGAAACAAGGTGGAATCACCGGTGTTATCTAGATCCCCAAATTGATTCAGGTCAACAAAGAAGTCGGCACCCAGCAAATCATTTACCTGGCGGTAGTAGTCGGTAGTTTGATTTTGGTAACTCAGACCGCCCTGTACGGAAAACTGGTCATTGATATTTTTAGAATAGATAGTGTTAAAGAAGTACCGCTTGCTGTCGGTTACTCGATCACCTACGATATATTTTGCCCATTTTCCGGATGTGCCATTGAAAACAGTGTCATTCATGGCATTCGCTTCATACAGTCGGTCCCACTGGATCTGACGGTATTCTTCGTTATTGGTAAGCCGGTCTCTAAGTTCGTTTGAATAAAGTAAGTAAGCTGCCTGATCTTCTCCGAAGAATGGATCATAGCTTGGAAGATTGCGGTAATAGTCTGGGCGGGGATCGGAGGCTTCGTACCAGTCGAGTCCGGATACCTTATAGCTACCGTTGTTGTAGCCGAAAGATGTTTGTAATGAAGAAGTTTCATTGATCTTCCAATCGTGTTCAAGGATAACGATGGGTTGAACACTGCGTCCAACAGATGAATTACGCACCTGGCCATTTTGATATCCCCACAAAGGATTGTAATAATTTGTTCCTGCAAGCTCTTGCATTTCACGAATAGCAAGTCCTGAGCGGCCATTTTCCGTGATAGAACCAAAAGTAGTTAATGAAACGGAGTGGCGTGTATTGATGAGTTTTTCGACAGATGCAAAGAAAGAATTGCCGTCATAATAGGTTCCGGGTACAAAACCCTCATCGGCCCACCGGCGAGAGAAAGAAACGGCCGTTGACCATCCGCCTTCCATAATTCCAGAGCCCCAGGTTACCATGAAACGGTTGTCGTAGGTTCTGTTGGAAGCAGAGTAGGTAACTTGTAATTGCTTACGCTGACGTGATGCACGGCTGTCGATGCTATAAGCTCCGCCAATACCACCAAAAGTGTATGGCACATTGGCCATGCCAATAGAGTTTTCGCGGCTACGCATTACATCATTAAGTCCGCTCCAGGTGTTGTAGATGGTTCGACCATTAGAGAGGTCACTCATTGGTACACCATTCATCAGCGTGATAAAATTGTCGTCATCATAACCACGAACACGGAAACGACCAGCGCTGAAATTAAACATGGCAGCTGAAACAAAAGGATCGCGAGCAGAACTCAAAATACTGGAGATGGCGCTGCTGCCATTGTCTTTGAGCTCATCCTCACCCAATGAAACAGTTGGGATGTTGTCGACCACATTGGTTGCATTTTCGGCAGCAATGCCCAACACAGTAACGGCTACAATCTGATCAGGGCCGTTGTGATGGATGACTTCGGTGAAAGTTTTGAAGTCAGTTCGTTTGATTTCCAGTTCATAGTCTCCCGCCGGCAGATTATCAAAGCGGAATGCTCCAAGGGAGTCAGTGACGATGGACTGTCCGGTTTTTTTGTTGGTAACTGTCGCACCGGGAACAGGCGAATTGGCTTCATCGCGAACTGTTCCTCCAACGAATCCGTTTTGGGCGAACGCGTTGAGAAACAACAGTTGAAAGAGACCAATCAGTACTAAACGTAATTTCTTCATGTATGATTGATTTATTGGATTTTATGCGGGTTATAAAAAGGGGAGACAAATCTAGTTAAATATGCACTCAGAAACCTAAATTTTAACTTGAAATTGCGGTTAATTCTCTTAAAATCGTAGTTTCAGAAGGATTTCCAACTTTCTGTTAAAAATGACGCATATTTAAGCAATCGCGGTCTGCTTTTTGTAAGTTTGCCGTCCCATAAAATCGATTAAAATGGTTATTAAATACACTTGCCGCCTATTGCTGGCTTCTTTTATCTTTTTGTACCTCTTTTCTAGTGGTCAAAAGTCGACATACAAAGTGGGTGTCATTGCCTTTTATAACCTCGAAAACCTTTATGATACCATCAACGATCCAAATAAAAGTGATGAAGAGTTTTTGCCGGATGGCACAAAACATTACAGCGGGGAAGTTTATTTTGACAAGCTCGGTAAGCTAGCTGACGTATTGTCCCAAATCGGTACCGAAAAAACTCCTGATGGCTGGTCCGTTTTAGGTTGTGCAGAGATTGAAAACGAACAGGTTTTGCGCGACTTGGTCGCTCATGAAAAGCTACGTGATCGTAAATTAGAAATCGTTCATTTCAATTCTCCCGATGATCGTGGCGTAGATGTGGGATTGATTTACAACCCTAAATACTTTACTCCAGTTGTTAAGGAGTCCTTGAACGTGCCATTGAAAAACAGCGATGGCTCTAATCGTCGCACCCGTGATATTCTTTATGTTGCCGGCACATACGATGGTGAGCCGATGCACTTTTTTGTGAATCACTGGCCATCACGGCGAGGCGGGGAAGAAGCCAGTGCACCTGGTCGTTCTATGGCTGCAGGAATTTGTCGGGCAAAAATCGATTCGATTATAAGGACAAACCCTGATGCTAAAATTGTATTGATGGGTGACCTTAATGATGATCCAGTAAGTCCAAGTGTGGCAAAAGTACTTGGCGCCAAAGGAAAAAAAGAAGATGTTGGTCGCAGCGGAATGTTCAATCCCTGGATGGAGCCTTATAAAAATGGAATCGGCACGTTGGCCTATAATGACAGTTGGAACTTGTTCGACCAGATAATCATATCCGGCGGTTTTCTAAACAAAGATAATGGAGGTTTTTTTTATCATTCGGCTCATATTTTCCACAAGCCATGGATGGAACAAACCACTGGTCGTTATCGCGGTTACCCAAAACGAACCTTTGATTTTGATAAATACATTGGCGGGTATAGTGACCACTTCCCTACGTACATAGAGTTTCTGGAAGAGATAAAATCAAAATAAATAAGCCATTGAAAGTTTCTTTTTAACCCACTCACTAGCACTATAGTCAACTAATAAATTATCACACAGTAAAATGACAACACATCGCGGTCCCATCTCCAACTTCATGGAGAAAAATTATTTACACTTTAATGCTGCAGCAATGGTTGATGCAGCCAAAGGGTATGAGCAACATCTTTTGGAAGGTGGAAAAATGATGATAACCCTAGCTGGTGCCATGAGTACGGCAGAGTTGGGTATATCATTGGCAGAAATGATTCGTCAGGGCAAGGTGGATATCATATCCTGCACCGGCGCGAATCTGGAAGAGGATATTATGAATCTGGTGGCGCACAATTCCTATAAGCGCGTACCTAATTATCGTGATTTAACGCCACAAGATGAATGGGACTTGTTGGAGAACCATTACAATCGGGTTACCGATACATGCATTCCGGAAGAAGAAGCATTTCGTCGCTTGCAAAAACACATTCATCAGATTTGGAAGGGTGCAGAAGACAAAGGTGAACGTTAT
>JBEGUX010000078.1:0-2553 GCA_041178685.1 Bacteroidota bacterium | reverse complement strand
ATTCGTCCTGCGCGGTTGTATCCTAATTTTAATTTACGCTGTAGAAGGGAGGCAGAGCCTTGTTGGTTCATTACTACAATTCGCGCGGAGTCTACAAACATTGGGTCAATTTCATCCATGTCTACATCACCACTTCCTTCACCACCTTCTGGAACATATTCGGGAAGTAAGAAGGCGCTCGGGTAAGCCCGCTGATCACCTACGAACTCACAAATCTCTTCTACTTCTGGCGTATCTACAAAGCCACACTGTAAACGAATCATATCTGAACCTGTTGAAATCAACATGTCACCACGTCCAATCAGCTGATCAGCGCCAGAGCCGTCAAGTATGGTTCTTGAATCGATTTTTGACAACACCCTGAAGGCAATTCGTGCCGGGAAATTGGCCTTAATCATACCGGTAATAACATTCACTGAAGGACGCTGTGTGGCAACGATGAGGTGAATTCCAATGGCTCGGGCGAGCTGTGCGATTCGTGCAATTGGATGCTCAACTTCCTTGCCTGCAGTCATGATGAGGTCCGCAAATTCATCGATAAGCACCACAATGTACGGAAGGTAACGGTGTCCTTTTTCAGGATTTAATTTACGTCCGATGAATTTTGCATTGTATTCTTTGATGGTACGAACGCCTGCGTTTTTGAGAAGTTCATATCGGTCATCCATTTCGATACAAAGCGAGTTTAGTGTGTTGACTACCTTAGAGGTATCCACTATAATTGCATCCTCCTCTCCGGGGAGTTTGGCTAAGAAATGTCGCTCAATTTTATTGTACAAGGTAAGTTCCACTTTCTTTGGGTCTACAAGTACAAATTTTACTTGCGCAGGATGTTTTTTGTAGAGTAGCGATACTAAAATCGCATTTAACCCTACCGATTTCCCTTGACCTGTTGCACCCGCTACAAGTAAGTGAGGCATTTTTGTTAGATCAAAAACATAGGTTTCATTAGTGATGGTTTTCCCCATAACGATAGGTAATTCTCCATCGAAATTTTGGAATTTTTCGGATGCGATTAAGGAGCGCATACTAACCATTTCAGGTTTTGAATTTGGAACTTCAATTCCAATGGTCCCTTTGCCTGGGATTGGTGCAATAATCCGGATGCCTAAGGCGGAAAGACTTAGGGCAATGTCGTCTTCTAGGTTTTTAATTTTTGCAATGCGGACACCTGGAGCCGGAATGATTTCATACAGGGTGACCGTTGGACCAACCGTTGCTTTAATTTTAGCGATATCGATTTTGTAGTGCGATAGTGTTTCAACGATTCGGTCTTTGTTGCTTTCTAATTCTTCTTTTGTCACGGAAGCACCTCCGTTTCCTCCATATTCCTTTAATAATTCAATGGGAGGGAGTACATAGGATTCGAGGTCCATTTTGGGGTCATACAATCCAAATTCACTCACTAAATCATCTGCTGTGGTGTCTGCGTTGGCCGACTTTGGTTCGGTTGGAACTGGCGCATCTTCTGGAATATCATTGATTTCCAATTCAACATCTGAGGATGCTTCTTGCTGTGATTTATCAATGAAGGTGATTTCCAGTTCTGAATCATCAATAAGATCGTCCTCTTCGGTTGTATCGGGTTCATTGAAATGCACTGGTTTAGAAATCAAATCTTCAGTAATTTCATTTTCTTTGATTGGATTCACAACCTTCATTGAGTTGTACGGTTTCTCGGGAGCGACCTCCTTATCTTCATTAATATCAAAGTAGTCACCGTTTAAGTTGGAAGGTTTGATTCGATCAAAAATTGCTCCGTAGTTGGGGTTAAAGAGCAGGGTGATTGTAATGTAGAGCAATACCAGGTGGAAAATAAACGTTGGTACACTTCCAATGGTAAGGGATAGCCACTCATTAATGAAGAAGCCAAATGTGCCTCCGCCGAAATTAATATACTCATGGAAATATCCAAGAAATATAGATCCCCACACCATAAAACTCAAGGTGATAATCGATGTGCGAAGAATCGGAAGCAATTCCACCTTAAAGAGTAAGCGAACGCCCAATAAAAATCCAATTAAACTAAATCCAATGGATGTAATACCGAAACTATTGTAGATGAGGGTGTGACTGAACCAGGCTCCTGATTTACCAAGCCAATTGTCTGGCGCAGGAACTTGGTTGTTGAAAATATACTCGAAAAACCCATGCCCCAATACGGAGTCTTGATCGGCTTTCCACGTGAGAAAGTAAGAAATGCATCCAAAGAACAAGAATATGCTTGAAAGCGTTAAAAGGGCTCCAAGGGAAGTGATAACACGAGCAGGGGTTACAAAACCTTTTGGCTTTTCTGATTTTAGTTTAGCCTCTTTTTTTGGATGAGACGTGGAGGTTTTTTCTTTCTTCCGCGTGGGTTCCGTATTGTCGTATTGCGTTTCCTCTTCTTCGTATGGGATGTATTCGTTATCTCGCATTTTGGGGTAAAATACGAAAGTAAGAAAAGGGTTACGATGTAATTAGGATAAAAGTGAATTCTTTACACAGCAAGGTGTTAACTACCTAGGGCTTGGACATTTCTTCCATGAATTCTTCGATGCTCACCCGTTTATA
>JBEGUX010000077.1:0-5308 GCA_041178685.1 Bacteroidota bacterium | reverse complement strand
ATTCTAGGAGCATTTATTATGGGAATCGCATTGGGTGATTGCGCATTATTGAAAGAACAAGCTCGCGATATCATCCATCAATTCATTACCAATATTTTTGCGCCATTGTTTTTTGTGAGTATTGGTCTATACGTCAATTTGGTTGATTATTTTGATCTGCAACTTGTATTGCTTGTAATAGTGTTGGCTACTGCGGGTAAACTTTTAGGCGCTGTGCTGGGAGCATACATGGGTGGCTTGTCTATCCGTCCTGCATTTGTAGTTGGATTCGGCATGAACGCACGTGGTGCTATGGAGATTGTATTGAGCACACTTGCCTATAAATCCGGTATTATCGGACAACATTTGTTTGTTGCGCTAATCATCATGGCGCTTATCACCAGCGTAGCCGCCGGACCGTTGATGCGTTATTTTTTACGCTCCCCGCAATCATCGCCATCATGAGAGTTTTTTTGGTAGGTTACATGGCCAGCGGAAAATCCGGATTGGGTAAGGAGTTGGCAAAATTGATGGATTTTTCTTTTGTTGATACGGACCAACTCGTTCAGATGGAAACAGGAAAATCTGTTAATACCATCTTTCGTGAATATGGTGAAAACTATTTCAGAAAATGCGAACATGAAGCATTACTGACCACTGCTGGGCAAAACGATATTGTTGTAGCAACAGGCGGAGGTTTACCGTGTTTTTATGATAATATGGAGTGGATGAATCAGCATGGATGTACTGTCTACTTAAAAGCTACGCCTGCTGCGCTGCTCAGTCGCCTTTTGGCATCAAGAGAAAGTCGTCCGCTGTTGAAGGATGTTTCCGATGATCAATTGCTCGTCACTATTGAGCAACATTTACTGGAAAGAGAACCCGCCTACAGTAAGGCCAAAATAATTGTACCCGCATTGAGCCTAAAAGCGGCGACAGTTAAAAAGATGATTTCAGAAATTTCTTAGTCAAGAAATACCTGGAGTTCTCCGTTGGTATTTTCTACCGATACGTGCTCTTTCAAGGTAGTTGCCAACGACAATCCGGCATAGTCGGCCGCAATAGGGTAGCGGCGATGATTTCGGTCGACAAGAACTACAGTGCGGATTTTAAGTAAATCAATATTTAAAAATGGACGCAAGGCATATAAAAGTGTCTTACCGGAATTTAATACATCGTCAACCATAATAACGACTTTTCCTTTAAGAGAATCAAGGGAAATCGATACTTCAACATCACCGGCAGTTTGTTGGTGCTTGTTGATTCGTAAAGTTGCTACACTTACCTCTAGAGGCGAAATGTCGCGCAGCGATTGAGCTAATCGAAGTGCTACTTCATTGCCTGAATTAAGCACTCCTACAATGACAACTTCTTTGTCGTCCGCATTGTCTTCGTACAATTGCCAGGCCAATCTCTTGATACGTTGATCGACTTGCTGCGAGGATAATAAAAGTGTACGTGACATGCTTTGTTGGTTCAATTAAGGTAATAAACGTCCTCCTTTATAAAAACGCTGCACGTAATAGGGTTCATCAAGGTCGCTGATGGTGACGCCATTTTGTGTACTGGCGTGAGCGAATTTATTTTGTCCTAAGTAAACGCCTACGTGCGATATTCTTGAAGGGTGAATTTTAAAAAATACCATATCGCCTTCGCGGAGGTCATCTCGATTCAATGCACTACACTTTGTAAAGATATCGCGAGAGCCGCCTTGAAGGTCTGTGTTGAAGACCTCTTTATAGAGCATTGAAACAAACCCAGAGCAATCGATGCCGCGCTGAGAATCGCCACCGTAGCTATAAGGAGTTCCAATCCAATCGCTCACGATCTCGTAGATACGTGGGTTGGTAATGTAATTGATATCATAGCCTAAACGGTTGGAGTAGATAAAGCACCATTCAAGCTGCATCTGTTCAGGATCGGTGAATGAAGATTCACTCACAGATTGTGTACTGCTTTCAGGATCGCCATTTTCCGCTAAAACGGTAAAAGAGCAAAGAGTTAGTAAAACTGAAAAGATTGTTTTTCTCATCATTTAATCATTAATCGAAACGTTTCAAAAGCACTACATTTTCGACATGCGTAGTGTGTGGAAACATATCGACTGGTTGGATTTTTACAATCCGGTATGCGGTCGATAACATTTGCACATCACGTGCTTGCGTTGTAGGATTACAACTAACGTAAACGATACGATCAGGTTTCAGTTCTAGTAATTTTTCAACCACGTCGGGATGCATTCCTGCACGCGGTGGATCGGTTATAATTACATCGGGTTTCCCGTTTTTTGAGATAAATTCATCGTTAAAGGCATCTTTTAAGTCGCCGGCTACAAAAGACACATTTCCTATTCCGTTGAATTCGGCATTTTTTACGGCATCTGCGATAGCATCCTCAACGTAGTCAATACCAGCCACATGACGAGCCGACTTTGCCACAAATTGAGCAATCGTACCGGTGCCGGTGTAGAGATCGTACACATTTTCATTACCTGTCAATTCTGCAAAGTCACGTGTTATAGTGTACAATCTATATGCCTGCGCTGAATTGGTTTGATAAAATGATTTAGCACTGATTTTAAATGTCAATCCTTCCATCTTTTCCAGGATATGATCTCTGCCACTGAAACAAATTACCTCCTGGTCGAAAATAGTGTCGTTTCTTTTTTCGTTAATGATGTAGAGTAGGGAAGTGATCTGAGGAAAATGATCACGCAATTGCTCGAGTAATTCTATTCTTGCAGCTTTGTCTTCTTTTTTAAATACAACGATCACCATCCACTCATTAGTTGATGTAGATCGTACGATTACATTTCGCAGCAACCCTTCTTGTGAAACAGGATTAAAGAATTCCAGTCCTCTCTTAATGGCGTGATCTTTTATAAAGTTACGTATGGAATTACTGGTGTTCTCTTGTAAGTGACAGCGTTCGATATCTAATATCTTATCAAATCTTCCGGGTACATGAAAGCCCAATGCAGGAGAGGTGATTGGAACTCCGGAAGCGATCTCTTCGGAAGTGAGCCAGCGTCGATCGGCAGCAGCATAATCTAATCGATTTCGGTATTCAAAAATTAATTCTGATCCCACGATAGGTAGCAGCTCCGGAAATTCAACTTTGCCGATACGCTCAAAAGCGTCGGTAACCAACTTTTGTTTAAAGGCTAATTGGCGATCGTAAGTAATGTGTTGCAATTTACACCCACCACAAACACCAAAATGTTGGCAGCGCGGAGTTGTTCGGTCAGGTGAAGAGGATTTTATCGTAATTACTTTGGCTTCACCATAATTTTTTTTTGTTCGATAAACTAATATATCTACTATATCGCCGGGAGCGGCACCTTCGATAAATAAAACTGCACGGTCAACCCTTGCAATGCCATGACCTTCCGTTGTTAGATCTTCTACACGGACATCATTAAGAAGGTCCCCTCGTTTAAATGGTAGTTTCACGGTGCAAAATTACGCTCATTTTTCGGTTTTTAAGCGTTTAAAACCAAGTTTATGCAGGTTCAATTCAGCTACTTGTCCGTTAAAAAAGGCCATTCACAGAATTAGCAGGAATTCACGAAAATCATTGATTAACTTTGTAGTAGTAAACGGTGTTGTAGTCATATACAACGGCTGTTTTATCAACTTTATCGTCATCTATGAATTCATCGACAGTAGGACTGACACTATCTGAAATCGCTATCGCCAGGGAAGATCGTTTTGGTGCGCACAATTATCATCCAATTCCAGTCGTCTTGGAACGTGGAGAAGGTGTGTTTGTCTGGGATGTCGAAGGGAAACGGTACTATGATTTTTTATCGGCTTACTCTGCCCTCAATCAAGGACACAATCATCCCTCCATCGTCAATACCCTTATCGATCAGGTAAAAAAATTATCCTTGACATCACGGGCTTTTCATAACAACCTGCTGGGCGAATACGAGGAGTTTATTACCTCGCTATTCGGTTTTGATAAAGTACTACCTATGAATACGGGTGCCGAAGGCGTAGAAACTGCGATTAAACTTGCACGCCGGTGGGCATATGAAAAGAAAGGTACTCCTGAGAACCAAGCTAAAATAATCGTTTGTGAAGGAAATTTTCACGGAAGAACAGTAACTGCTATTTCTGCCTCCTGCGATCCTGACTCTTACGGAAACTTTGGACCCTTTACGCCTGGATTTATTAAAATTCCTTTCAATAATGTTGCAGCTCTTCAGCAAGCGGTAAGCGATCCTACTGTTGCAGGTTTTCTCGTTGAACCCATTCAGGGCGAAGCCGGAGTTGTATTGCCCGATCCCGGTTATTTGAAAGAGGCGTTTGCAATTTGCAAAGCAAATAATGTCCTTTTTATTGATGACGAAATTCAAACCGGACTATGTCGCACCGGTAGAATGCTAGCTTGTGATCACGAAGGCTTCCGTCCGGATATTTTAATATTGGGTAAAGCGCTTTCCGGCGGCTTGCTTCCTGTCTCTGCAATTTTGGCTGATGATGAAATTATGTTGTGTATTCGGCCCGGACAACACGGTAGCACGTATGGCGGAAATCCACTGGCAGCGCGCGTTGCTATTGCTGCGTTGAAGGTGCTGCTTGACGAACGTCTTGCTGAAAATTCAGAGCGTTTAGGAAAAATTTTACTCGACGAACTTTCGGCTATTAATCATCCAATGATTCGTCATATACGTGGTAAAGGATTGTTCTGCGCCATGGTGATTTCACCTAAAGATGGTAAAGAAGCTTGGGATGTTTGTATGGCGTTAAAAGAAAACGGTTTACTGGCTAAGCCTACACATGGCGATATCATTCGTTTTGCACCTCCACTTATCATTACGGAACAACAACTAAGGGAATGCCTTGAGATCATTCGTAAAACACTCGATCAATTCTAGTTTTTAGTGTTGTAAAGATTTTGCAAGCTGTTTTACTAGAGTTGCAGAAGATTTTAGTTGCGTATCAGTAGCCAGTGTCGATAGTTCAGTGGCGCTTTCCTGAATCGCATGGCTAATCGAATGTAAAGATTCCCGTTGTCCTTCGGTATTTCCTTCCACTAACTTTCCGGCCACTGCAAGTCGATGAAGTTCGAGTATTTTAGATTTTTCTACTTCGGTTTCTTTTTTCATGTTCAGTAATCGCATTCCGGATCGAACCAGTGAAATAGCAAACAAAATTGTAAGCACGATTATTCCCAGAGAAAAAAACTTCTTATAAACATAAGTGGAAGTATTGAATCTTTCTGAGCTGCTTAGCAAATCAGCTGCTTCCTCTCGCGTTGATTGCTCTTCTTGGTCGAGTTTAGATTGGTTAGCTGCTATTGCTGCTTGCGCTCCGCTAATCTC
>JBEGUX010000076.1:0-5230 GCA_041178685.1 Bacteroidota bacterium | reverse complement strand
TGTGCGTTCTTTCACTGAAACGAACATGATGTTGGCGATACCAAAGCCGCCTACAAGAATGGAGAAGCCGCCAATGATCCAGCCTGCAATACCCAGCGTACTGAAAAGGCTTTGTAAACTGCTACTCAAAAGCGATGTTTCGTTCAAGGCAAAATCATCACTCTCTTTCGGTTGGAGTTTGCGAATAGAACGCATCGCTCCTTTTATTTCAGCCCGAAGTTCCGGTGTTGGTACGCCTGGAGCCGCCTTAACCATTATAAATGGATCAATTTGGTCTGAACGAAGGTTGACAAGATTACGAGCGTAATTGACGGGAATGATGACGTTATTATCAGAAGAATTTCCAACAAGACTGCTACCTTCCTTTTGTACTACACCGATCACATGGAGTTTTAATCCGCGAATGGTGATGTATTGTCCGACAGCATTCCCGGCAGGAAAAAGTGCACGTGCTATGTCGGCACCCAATATGGCTATAGGCTTGCCACTGTTGGATTCCGACTCGGTGAAGTAGCGTCCATCGCGCAAATCAAGGAATTTAATCTGGTCGTAGTCGTGGGAGGCGCACAGAACAACTATGTTTTCTACGGAGTTGTTTTTACTTTTTGCAGTTTGATTTCCTATAGATGCTACATAAGCAACAGCCGAGGCTGCCGATAATCGACGGTTGAGGTCTTGCGTTTCTTTGTATCCGGGCAGCGGTCGGCTTAAGTATTTCCACCAGGGATATTCCTCTCCACCTTCGGGCACCCACGGCCATTTTTGAACGTAAATGACCGAACTCCCCAAAGACTCTACATCTTTTCGGATTTTCCGTTCTAATGCATCCGTTACAGTGAAAACAGAGATAATGGCAAAAATTCCTATGGTGATGCCAAGAAGAGATAGTATTGTTCGCAGCTTATTCACGCGTAAAGCGTCCAGCGCAAAAAGCACGCTTTCCTTGGCAAGTCGGAGGAATAACCGGAAATGTGAAATAGCCATCGTGGCAAAGGTACTCATTCCATAAGCATCAGACGAACTACATGGAATGGTGATGAACCTGGTAAGTTATTCACGAATGAAATGAGTTAATAACAACAGCGGAGAGGAGCGGGTTATTTTAGCGAACTTGCGGCGCAATTTTGATGTACTATGGAACTTTCAAAGCCAATTCGCAGCGCACTCGTTTCCGTTTATCACAAAGACCATCTTGAGCCTGTTCTTCGCCATCTGCATCAGCTGAATGTAACGCTGTATGCTACTGGCGGCACCCAGGAATTCATTGAAAAATTAGATCTTCCTGTGGTTCCGGTTGAATCGGTCACCGATTATCCGTCTATTTTGGGCGGACGGGTAAAAACACTACATCCCAAGATTTTTGGTGGAATACTTAGCCGCCGTGAAAATGCTTCGGATGTCGTTGAAATGGAGGAATACAGTATACCTTCTATTGATTTGGTAATAGTCGATTTGTATCCTTTTGAAGATACCGTGGCATCGGGAGCCTCCGAGAAGGATGTTATCGAAAAGATTGATATTGGCGGGATTTCACTAATTCGTGCGGCTGCAAAGAATTTCAAGGATGTATTGATCATCCCTTCCCGCAAACATTACGGTTGGTTAACCGAATTGCTTTCCGCCAAAAACGGAACGACCGAGCTTTCTGACCGGAAATTAATGGCTGCCCATGCCTTTAATGAATCGTCGCATTACGATACGGCCATTTTCCAGTATTTCAACCAGGATGTACGAGTAGATGCTTTTAAGGTGGATTTGCAGTCGGGACATGCGCTTCGCTATGGTGAAAATCCACATCAACAGGCACATTTTTATGGCAATTTGGATTCTGCTTTACATCAATTGCAGGGAAAAGAAATCAGCTACAACAACCTGCTCGATATCGATGCGGCGGTTGGCCTGATGACTGAGTTCAGTACACCGACATTTGCCATTTTAAAGCATAATAATGCGTGTGGAATTGCCAGTCGAGATTCGTTGGTTGAAGCATGGAAAGACGCCCTTGCCGGTGATCCTGTTTCAGCGTTTGGCGGAATTCTGATTACCAACCGAACGATTACCGCAGATGTCGCGGGTTTAATGAACGACCTTTTCTTCGAGGTATGTATTGCTCCTGCCTATGAACCCGATGCATTGGTGATTTTACAGCAAAAGAAGAATCGTATAATATTGATAAACAATAATATAGATCTTCCAAAGACACAATTTAGGAGCTTGTTGAATGGAGTTGTGGCGCAGGATCGCGACCTACAGTCAGAAAGTGCTGCTGTCATGAAATGTGTTACCCAACAAGCCCCAACTGTGTCCGAGCTGTCTGATCTAGAATTTGCTGTTCGTGTCGTAAAGCATACGAAATCAAATGCTATCGTACTGGCTAAAGGTGGACAATTGTTGGCTAGCGGTACAGGTCAAACCTCTCGTGTTGACGCTCTGCAACAGGCGATCGCCAAGGCACAGCATTTTGGTTTTGATTTAAAAGGTGCCGTAATGGCGAGTGATGCGTTTTTCCCGTTCCCGGATTGTGTAGAAATCGCCCACGCAGCGGGAATTTCAGCGGTTGTTCAGCCCGGCGGTTCGGTACGTGACCAGGACTCCATTGCTGCAGCCGATCGGTTGGGAATGGCAATGGTGGTAACCGGATTTCGTCATTTTAAACATTAATTTGACGCCTAACTTCGTCGCCGGTTTCATTTAGTAGGTCGAACCGATAAAACCTTGCGAAATTTCCTTCGTATTATGGTATACTATTAGGTATTTTTGCCTGTAGCGCTGACCTCCGAATTAACCGCCTTATCATTCATTCATGGGACTCTTTGATTTTCTAACGCAGGAAATAGCCATCGACTTAGGAACTGCGAACACATTGATCATTCACAATGACAAAGTTGTCGTTGATGAACCATCAATTGTTGCCATCGACCGTATGACCGGTAAAGTCATCGCGGTTGGAAAGCAAGCCATGATGATGCATGGAAAGACACACGAAAATATCAAGACTGTTCGTCCGCTGAAAGATGGAGTAATTGCCGACTTCGATGCTGCTGAGCACATGATTCGTGGAATGATCCGGATGATCAATCCGGGACCGCGTTTATTTCAACCGTCACTCAAGATGGTAATATGCATTCCTTCCGGAATCACGGAAGTGGAGAAGCGTGCTGTACGTGACTCGGCTGAGCACGCGGGAGCGAAAGAGGTTTATCTCATTCACGAACCAATGGCCGCTGCTATTGGTATTGGTATCGATGTCGAAGAGCCAATGGGTAACATGATCATCGATATCGGTGGTGGTACCAGCGAAATTGCGGTTATAGCACTTGGAGGAATCGTTTGCGATCAGTCTATCCGCGTCGCAGGTGACGTATTTACCAATGATATTTGGGATTATATGCGCCGTCAGCACAACATCATGATTGGTGAACGTTCTGCCGAGCAAATAAAGATTCAAGTTGGTTCAGCCATTCCGGAGCTGGATAATCCTCCACCTGATTTTGCTGTTCACGGCCGTGACCTCATGACAGGTATTCCAAAAGAAATTACGGTCAGTTATTCAGAGATCGCGCATGCTTTGGATAAGTCGATTTCCAAGATCGAAGAGGCAATCCTGAAAGCGCTGGAAATGACACCGCCCGAGCTGTCGGCCGATATCTTCCGAACCGGTATCTATTTGACCGGTGGAGGCGCCTTGCTTCGTGGTTTGGATGTGCGCATTTCGCGAAAGACCAAGCTTCCGGTGCACGTTGCGGAGGATCCATTGCGTGCGGTTGTGCGCGGTACCGGTATCGCGCTCAAAAATATCGACCGTTTCAAGTTCCTGCTTCCGTAATCCTATTATCACCGATGTCCGGGTCATTCCGGCCACCAGAATTATTTGGTGCAACTGTGTGTTAACTAACTAGCTTACACTATTTTTGTGACACTCCGGTCGCCCAACCTCAATGCGTAACCTACTCATTTTTCTCTGGCGGTATAATTTTTTCATCTTCTTCCTATTATTGGAGTCGATCTGCATTTATCTCATCGCTCAAAACAATAATTTTCATCGCGCAGCTTTTGTCAACTCCTCCAATCGTGTTGCTGCCAAAGTGAATTCCGGTGTGAGTGCCGTTACCGATTATATCAACTTACGTGAGACCAACGAAGCATTGGCGCGTCAGAATGCAGCCCTGAAATCGTTGCTGCCCGATGTGTATTACGTCGACAGCGTTAATCGTGCCTATTTCAAAGACACTTTGCACAAGCAGCAATATGAATTTATGGTTGCACGTGTAGTCAACAATTCGATCAACAGAAGGAATAATTACCTTACGTTAGACCGAGGAAGTTTGCAAGGAGTGCATCCTGAAATGGGTGTTATCAGTGCCGATGGAATTGTTGGCATCGTCAAAGATGTATCTCCTCACTATTGTTCGGTAATGTCTTTTTTGCATAAGGACAGCCGCGTAAGTGCACGCATTAAGAAGAACGGATTTATCGGTTCACTCGTATGGGAAGGCTACGATGCTCAATATGCTGCGCTAAAAGATATTGCCAAGCACGTGAAGTTGGTTAAAGGTGATACGATTGTTACCTCTAATTTCTCGGCGATTTTTCCGGAAGGTGTGATGATCGGTATAGTGGATTTCGTAGATGCGAATACGGGAAATAATTTTCAGGATATCCGGATTCGGCTTTCTACGCGCTTTGGCAGTTTGTCATACGTTTATATGGTCGACAATCTGATGAAAGAAGAACAACTTAATCTGGAAGCTAAGCAGACGCAATGATCGTACAGGTTATACAAAACGCATTACGTTTCCTCTTGCTTGTATTTTTGCAAGTGGTGCTGCTCAATCATATTCAGTGGAGTGGTTTTGTAAATCCGTATGTTTATTTGCTGTTTATATTGTTACTGCCGGTAGAAACACCAAAAGGATTACTACTCGTATTAGGTTTTGTAACAGGCTTGGTAATTGATATGTTTGGGAATAGCGGAGGTTTGCATGCTGCAGCTACTGTAGCGGTTGCATTTGCCCGTCCTGGTATTCTGCGATTGCTTGCACCGCGCGATGGGTATGAAGCGGAAATGCGACTGGTGCCACAAACAATGGGATTAAAATGGTTTGCAACTTATTTGGTGCTGATGACTTTCATCCATCATTTTGTGTTGTTTTATCTTGAGGTTTTCCGCTTCAGTGAATTCTTCCTTACTTTCTTCAAAGTGTTACTCAATGTAGTCATCAGTGTCCTG
>JBEGUX010000075.1:0-8770 GCA_041178685.1 Bacteroidota bacterium | reverse complement strand
AACTATTTTCCGATTGTCCGCTTGATACCTTTTACTTTGAAGATTACTCGGCGCTACGTCATGCCGGCACCACATGGAGCTGGAGTTTTGCGCCGGCTCCGGATTATATCAGCGACAGCTTAAGTCGTAATCCCAAAGTTGTTTTCGGTTATCCAGGAACCTATGATTACACGGTGACAGTGAATGCTGCAGCGGGTGTCGATTCCAAAACCATCGCCGGAAAAATAACGGTAACAACAGCTGGATGTCCTACAGCAGGACTGCAAGAGTCGACCGGAAATCCTTTTTCACTGCTCACGTGCTTTCCTAATCCCGCGTCCGATCAATTGGTGGTAGATGTGGGCTATGGTTTTCCTGCATTGCACGACTTTTCAATTCGTATCAACGATTTACTCGGCCGGCAATTGCTGACGATTCCTGTTGTCGAACAACGCATCTTTGTTGATGTAACTGCATTCCAAAGTAAAGGACTACTCTTCATCAATCTCACAGCACCCGATGGTTCAGTCATGGAGTCGAGTAGAGTAGTGGTGGAGTAGAGCAGCAGTATTCAAAACGGCCCCTTCGACAAGCTCAGGGGCCGTGTTTATTTCAGACTAATTCAAGCAATAAAATTTGAATCTTGAATTTTAAATTTTGAATAGTGCGCCCTTGAACCTTCCATGAAGTATGATCTTCGATCAACTTCATGAGTTAGGCTCGGCTACATGATCCATCAATTTTGAATCTTGAATTTTGAATAGTACGCTCTTGAACCTTGGAACTACAATTGAATCTTGAATTTTAAAATTATGAATAGTACGCCCTTGAACTTTAAACTTTGAACCTTGGAACTACAATTGAATCTTGAATCTTAAATTTTGAATAATATGTTCTTGAACTTTCAAACTTTGAACCTTTAACTTACTCATACCGCAACGCCTCTATCGGATCCAGCTTCGCTGCCTTAGATGCAGGATAGTAGCCGGAAACAACGCCAACGCCGAAGCATAATACTAAGCCGGAAAAAATCCATTGCCATGGAATGATAAATCCGGTGTCAAGGATGATGGTCATTGTGTTGCCGATGAGGATGCCGAGTACGATTCCCAGCACGCCGCCGATCTGACATATTAAAATAGCTTCAATTAAAAACTGTCGGCGAATAACTTGTGGCGTTGCGCCCAGTGCTTTGCGAATACCAATTTCCCGCGTACGTTCCGTAACACTTACCAGCATGATGTTCATTAAACCGATGGCTGCACCCAGCAGGGTGATGAAACCGATCAATGTCGCTGCAATGGTAACGGTTCCTATCTGACCAATAAGCATGTTGGCAATACTGTCGCTCTTGGTGATTTCAAACGTGTTTTCTTCACCTATGCGAAGACCGCGAACAACACGGAACAATCCCGTTGCTTCACCGATGGCAGCTTCCATCGTCTTCACGTCTTTCACGCTCACGTTGATGGAGAACGACATATTCTCTTTCGAGAATTGCTGCTTCACATTCATCAGAGGAAGGATGCAGATTTTATCGCCGCCAAAACCCATCGCAGATCCTTTTTCTTTCAGAATGCCAATCACTCGGTATCGAATGTTGCCAACAGATATGAATTGATCCAGCGGATCGGAGGAGGGGAAGATCTTGTCGACTACATCTGTACCAAGGATGGCCACATTGGCGCCGTACTGAACTTCCTGAGGTGAGAAATTTCTTCCTGCAGAAAGATTGTACCCGGCGGTCTGTAAGTAAAACTCGTTGCCGCCCATCACCTGCACGTTCGGATTGGTTTTTATATTCTCGTGGCGAAGCGTTGCGTTGAAACTTGCCATAGCAGAAACAGAAACCGTTGCCGGAAACGTGTACTGCTGCATAAAGCGCATCGCCTGGTGATAATCGATAGGCTTGTATCGTTTTGCTTTTCGTCCGCTACGACCAATACGGATATTCATTCCCCGATTCTGAATGGTGAAGGAATTCGCGCCCATACTTTGAAAGTTGGAATTGATCGAGCTCTTTACCGCGTCAATAGCCGTTAGAATACCGACCAACGCCATGATGCCGATAGCAATAATCAAAGCGGTCAGTGAAGTACGTAGCCGTTGGCTCTTTATACTTTGCCGGGCAACCTTTATGTTTTCGGATAAATCCACAGCTTCAAAGGTAG
The DNA here is from genome assembly GCA_041178685.1 of Bacteroidota bacterium. Classification (GTDB taxonomy): domain Bacteria; phylum Bacteroidota; class Bacteroidia; order AKYH767-A; family 2013-40CM-41-45; genus Pollutiaquabacter. The sequence goes on along the minus strand of JBEGUX010000075.1, from coordinate 6,620 downwards.
TTATTCCCCTCGCAATGGGCTAAAAATGCCGATATTGCTGACGAATTGACCGTTTGCTTTTTGGCACGATTTTTCGTATCTTGTATAAAAAATAACCCTATATCATGAAAAAATTCCTCGCCCTCCTTGCGGTAACCAGCTTCGTTTCACTTACCGTTCTGGCCGATGAGCCTGCAAAATCCTGTGATAAGAAAGAAGGTAAATCGTGCTGCAAGAAAGAAGCTTCCGCGAAAAGCGAAAAAGCATCTTGCTGCTCAAAAGACTCAAAAAACTCTAAATCTTGCTCAAAAGACGAAAAAGCTTCTTGCAGCAAAGACAAAGCAGAAGCTGCTAAGCCAGCCGGCTGCAGTCACGGCGATGGCCACGGCCATGCTGAGATTAAGGCGGATAAGTGATTTAAGAATTAAGAATGCACAATTAAGAATGCAGAATAAAAAATGCAGAATTAAGAATGCAGAATTAAGAATGCAGAGCTTCGGTTCTGCATTTTTTTTTGGGAAAACCTTGAGCCTTCCATGAAGTATGAGCGTTGCTCAACTTCATGAGTTACAAACAGCTTCATTATCCATCAATTTTGAATCTTGAATTTTAAATTTTGAATAATACTCCCTTGAGCCTTCCATGAAGTATGAGCGTTGCTCAACTTCATGACGTTCAATTTTATATTCTACTTTCTAAATTCTAAATTCTAAATTCTGCATTCTACATTCTACATTCTGCATTCTTAATTAAACCTTGAACTAAAGTATCCCCATCAACTCCTTCAGCTCCTTAATCTCAACATCCGGCTGAGCTTCGTGTAGGATACCGTGAGGGTTGAAGAATATCGCTCGCCAGCCGGCTTGCTGCGCCCCGATAACGTCTACTTCCAGGCCATCGCCGATCATCAAGCATTCATTCTCCATGGCTCCTGCTTTTTCCATCGAGTGCTGAAAAATACGGACATCCGGTTTTTTGTAGCCGGTATGTTCGCTGATGATTACCTCATTGAAATATTTATTTAAATCCGAAGCTTCCATCTTCACACTCTGTGCCTCGGCAAATCCGTTGGTGATGATGTGCAACGTGTACTTTTGTCGCAGATAGTCTAAGGTTTCGTGAGCATGCGGAAAGAGATGACTCTTACGAGGACCTAGTTCAACATAGTCGTCAGCCATGGCGGCAGGAGCTGTCTCCGGATCCAAACCCATGTCCCAAAAAGTAAGTGCGAAACGTTTATTGCGCAGCGTCGCCTTGTCCACCTTGCCCATTCGATACTCTTCCCACAACAATTCGTTGCGGTGCTTGTAGGCAGCAACAAAGGAATCGAAGGAAGTCACGCCAAGTTCAGCTAATGTATATTTATCATACAACTCACGTAATGTAGCCATAGAACTTTTTTCAAAGTCCCATATGGTATTGTCTAAATCAAAGAAAACGTGACGTATGCCGTTCATTTCAGGAGCTCCTCCACGTGTTGAGTATGCGTTAGCTGAAAAATCGTTGTCAAGAGTAGCGACCAGCAAGCTATCGAAATAAACATATAGAGCAGTATTTTCTTTTTGTTGTGCTCCAGTCGGGTAATGAAAAATGTCCCAATAGGAATCGATAAGAAAATCGGAGTTAACGCCGCAAGGCCAATCAGTCCATAGCGAGTCCATAAGCGCACAATACGGCGAGTACGGGGCGTGAAAACTTTTCGCTTGGGTGGTTCGCTGCTATCTATGTACTCATAATGAATTTCGAGTGGATCTTCAACATCAGCTACTGGTGGCGTGAAAGGCTCCCTGTATTGCATTTTCTTTTGAAAAAAATAAGTACGCAACCTGTCCCAAATATACATCAGCCACTCGCTGAAATACATAAATACAACAACGCCCAGCATGCCACCGAGAATCGCATATAAATTCGTTTCCAGCCAGGTGAAATCGTACCGTTCGTTCATATAGACGAACGGGATGCCGAAAGCAAATTTTACACTGCTGATCAGTATTAACGTAATAATCTGGAGGAATTCTTCCACGGAAATCAGCTGTAGTTGTACAGAATGAGAAACAGCGTAGGGCGATTAAAGTTTCTCGCCAAAAGCAAGATCGCCTGCATCTCCGAGGCCGGGAACAATGTATGATTGTGCGGTCAGCTCATCATCCACAGCAGCTGCCCAGATGGTGACATTTTCTGACAGATGGCTCTTTACATGAGCAATTCCCTGCGCACTGGCAATGGCACATACAATATGCGTATGGCGCGGAACGCCTTTTTCCAACATTGCTTTGTAGGTCATCACCATCGAAGATCCAGTTGCAAGCATGGGATCGCACAGAATCAGCGTACGGTTTTCTAACGAAGGGCAGGAGACATATTCTAATGCAATGTCGAAGCTGCCATCCTTGTGATGCTTACGGTATGCACTGATGAACGCATTGTCGGCGTGGTCAAAATAGTTGAGGAAGCCCTGGTGCATGGGCAGTCCGGCGCGTAATATCGTAGCAATGACAGGCTGCTCCTTGGCTAAGTTCATTATGGCAGCACCCAGCGGAGTGGTTATTTCAACCTCTTCATAAATCAGTAGTTTGCTGATTTCATAGGCAATAATTTCACCGATACGCTCAAGATTTCTTCTGAAACGCATACGGTCTTGTTGCACCTCCACGTTGCGGAGTTCAGCGACAAACTGATTCATGAGTGAATTCGAAAGGCCCAGGTTGTGTACCATCGTCAGGATTTGAAGAGATTAAAGGGGAACGGAAGTCGGTTGATCCGCAGTTGTAAATATACGATTTCCTGCGAACCAAAACTCTTGTAAAAGCGATACAGATTCGGGTTCGACGAGCCTTCAAAATCAAGGAGTGTCGTTTCTCCGGCATGTTTCTCGATGAAGCGGTCAATTAACGCATGCATCACTCCGGTATTTCTGGCTTCAGTATGAGTGGCCGAGAAGAGGAATATCCATCCGTGAGTCGAACGTAAAAAAATGGCTCCCGCAAAAAGATCGCCACTTGGAGAACGAAGTATTTCAATTTCCAATTGACCACGTTGGGCAGCAACAGCGCAGATTGTCGAAAGGCAATGATAGTCTTTGTCAGAGAGGCTGTCTATCGTTTGACCGCGATGCTTACGGAAAAGCGAAATGATTTCCTCTACGCTTGCCGGTGGATTATTCTGAAATCCACCAATGGTTGCTTTACGGATGTTACGGCGCGTATTCTCTGAATAACCTCCTCGGATTTCCTCCAATGAATGATTAAGGTCAAGTATCAGGTTCGGTTTTCGTACTGCCACTTTGTGGCTGCATTCGTTATAGCTGTTGAGCTGAATATCAGCCAACTTGAATTTGTTGGGGATGGCTGCTAGAAATGAATTGGCTTGCTTTTCTCCGAACACTCCCAGTTGCTGCGTGAATGGTGGCTGAAAAATATACTGAATGCCCCACTTTGATCGATATATTAACGGCATTACGGCTTTGTAGTCTCCGTCCACGAGTGCGTCCCATCCGGGTGCAACGATATTGAGATACCACGACTCACCATACACCATTGCATTTTTAGCACCGGTAACACAGGCGTCCCATTTTTTAAAATCGATGGCTCGGTGTGGAATATACTGAATCACGATTGACGATCAGGCCGTAGCGGCTTTTACAATTTCTTCGTAGGTAGATTGCCAGCCTTCCCAAGGATGTTTTTCTGAAAGCGACTCGTTGTGCCATAGGCTCATGAATGTACCACCAACAGCTTTAGTCGCCCGTATCATCGGTATCACTCGTCCTAAAACTTCATCCGGTTTGAGCAACATGTAGTTGCGCAATGTAGCATCCATAACAGCAAAGGGATGAATTCGAAGCGTCGTTTCTTGTTCGGCTCCCAAATCATAGAAATTAAACGAGGTGCAAATTCCTGCACGAAATCCAATCTCTTGCGCATAGCCCATCGTGTAATCGTCGGTGATGTCGCAGGCGATCAATTGCCGGTAAGTATCCGGAAATTTAAGTTTCAGAAAATGCTGACGGCTACGTGTTACTTCCCGTCGAATCACTTTACTCAGCCGGCGTTGTTCCAGCGCAATTCTATGCGGTTCTTCGTTCGATTGGTAGGAGGGATGAATGCCGCAAAGATTATAATCGGCAATGGATTTAATTAACGACTGAAATTTTCTTCTGCTTGCCGATACGTTCTTATCGAACTGACCGTAATCGCCCAACAAAAAAAAGTAGATGCAAGAGATGTTGTAACGCTCTCGAATACTTTCCAGTTGATCGTACGTGTCATAAGGATCTTTTTTTCTTCCGAGCACCACTGAAAGTCGTTCGCCAAGCCCTGCCATATCAAATTGTACCAGCGAGCGCAACATTGCACCAACAGAGCGGAAGATTCCTTTTTCCCGATACGCCCAGGCATTATCAATGTCCAGTGTAGATATATACCGGTATTCGTGCTGCTTGATGATCAACGTAGGGAATTGCTGCTGGAGTATCTCGCCAATACGTTGTGCCCAACGATTGATTACCGGTTCGTGTAGGAATCCTTTTTTGTAAGCCAGACTTTGCCTGGCATCAAAGCGATCGTATTGATCGCGAGTATGCGGTAAATATTCTTCGTAGCGTGTAACGAGGTAGAATGCCGCGGCAAATGCATCAAACGGTAAGAGGTATTTAGGATGCGTTGCATAAAATGCTTTTGAGCCCTCCCAATCAAAAACCGAAATCTCTTGCGGTTTGATTCCGCGTTCAAATAGTAAGGATGTGGCATAAAAAAAGGGCTCGTTATCGACCTGCTTATCTGCGTAAGAAAATTTTGGTCCTTGATGTAATAAAAACTCTTGTTCGTCTTTGGTAACTCTATACGATAATCCCAAAAGATCTTTTAGCATGAGATCCAGGATATAGGTCAGCCGGTAGGAGTTTTTAGGAGAATAGACCAGTAGCATACTTGCCCTTGAGAAACGTCAGCAAGATACATTTATTGATTGAAAAAGTGAAAGATGCAGGGTAGGCGGAACACCTGCAAATTTATGAGGATTAAGGCTGCCGGCTGATCAGATTACCTGCTGTCCAATTGATAAACGCAATGCTTTTAGCGTATTTCGTGCGAAGTTCGGCCAGCTTGATCTGGCTATTGATAACACCATTTTCACGGTTGTTGACCAGGAAAAGAAAGCTTTCACCTTCAGAAAATTTGGAAAGTTCTCCTTCCAGCAGTTTATCCGCATTCAGCAGTAAAGATTCCTGGACAACAATTTGCTGAGAAAGGGTTGTCATTTCATTGTAAGCAGTACGAACCTGATTTAAAATATCCCGGGAGAGTTGTTGCTGTTGGAAACGTGTTTGTTCAAGTTTGATCTTGGTTGCACCTAACTTCCCGCGCTCAGCACGCAGAAAAAGTGGCATGCTGAAGTTAACGCCGAATTTATAGTTGTCGTTAAACAGCGGCGAATAAGCATCCGAAGTGTAAAACAGCTCAGTGCCGGGAGCAAGAAAATTATATTCAAGATTCAATTTAGGTCGCAATTTTTCAGCGGCCAGTTTGCGTTCAATTTCCAGCTGATCAATACGTACCTGCATGGAAATGATCTCCGGGTGCTGAAGCTTGGCGGTGTCCAACAATTGCTCGAGCGGTAAAACACTAAGCGCACCATTGAAGGAGTTTCCGGTTTGGGGTACAACTGTGCCGTTGGGTTCTACCGGTTGTCCGTCAGCATCCCAAAGGTGATTTGCAAATACAACACGGGCATTAGTAAGTTCAAGGTTGGATTGGTTCAACGTATTCTCCCGGTTCTGAACTTCAATAAATGCCTCTAATGAATCAATGGCAGCTTGTTCGCCAAGAATTACTCTATTACGAATAGCTTCAAATCGTTCTGACGCTAATCGCAAACTTTTCTGATGAAGCTGCATTCGCTGATAAGTGAATGACCAGTCCCAATAATCTTTGTTGACTTGCAATAACAGCTTATTGATTGCTCTTACTTTATCTGCAGTAGCTTGTGTAGTCAGTAATTGAGCTTGTCGTAACGTGGCACGTCGGTTATCAATAAGTAATCCTTGTCCAATTGGAACAGTGAAACCGACATAGGATAAACCTCCGTCCGGAGTAGTCGCTTCCGGGTCCAGATATTTACCGGATGTCTGATCGTAGGCAACTTTGAAATCAACACCGTACCAAGTAGGCACGTTCAATGAATTTTGCCAGACATTCCAGTATTCTTCCTTGTTGAATTCTTTATTGTTGAGATCACTTTTTAGCAATGGATCAAAGGCGCCACGAGCAGTACGAATCTCCGCTTTGGCATAATCGGGCAACAGCTGTGCCTGTTGAGCTATCGGATGATTGGTTAATACCAGATCGTACACATTTTCCAATGTCAGAACAGTAAGCGAATCTGCCTTTGTTCGTGCGCTAAATACGCAGAATAGCGAAATAAGGAGTAGCAATTGCTTCATTCCGCTTTCTTGGCGTTTTTAGTATTGTCTTTTGAAGAGGGTTCGGCAGATGAATCGGATCCCATATAGTCGGGTGGGAAGCCGTTGAACTGACGCCATAATTCATAGCCGATAGGAACATCTTTCAACATCACCCAGCCAAAGGCGCCTGAACCAACACGTATTTGTTTTGGCCATGGCTCGTCATCTGGATCCGGAACTA
>JBEGUX010000074.1:0-3431 GCA_041178685.1 Bacteroidota bacterium | reverse complement strand
TTCATCCGACAGCAATCCTTCCAACGATTTCTTCCAGATATATTTCGGTTCACCGTTCTTTATTTTCCAGGAGGGATCAATCGATAATGCAAATTCGACCAATCGATAATCTAAAAACGGCGAACGAATTTCTATGGAGTTGGCCATTCCGAGGCGATCCATCCGGTAGAGGTAATAATTGGGAATATTAAAGTGGACGCCGAGATAACACATCCAGTCGATGGGCGATTTACGCTGGAGTGAAAAGTCTGTTTCAAATTGTTGACGATACGCTGCGATAACTTCATACGAGTCCAGAGAGCCAATGGTATCGATAAATGTATCACTGAGAATACTCCGTTTGCTGTGTTCTTTAAAGCTTTTTGCTCCGCCCCAGAAAAACTCCTGTCCTTTTGCAGCACGCTCCAGCATTTCCTGCCGGAGATCTGATTTGCCAAAGTTGTTATGAAAAGAAGCAACAGTTCGTCTAACTATTCCGGGCAGCTTCCTGTACCCCTGATAGAAAGGGTAAAGTTCGGCATACTTCTTCCAGTTGTGATAACCGGCAAACAACTCATCGCCTCCATCACCGGTAAGTACAACGGTAGTTCCATCGGCATGTGCTTTTTCAGATAAAAAATGAATTGGAATACACGTGGCATCGGCCATCGGCTCGTCAAAATAATCAACGATATGCGGCAATAAATCAGTGATATCATGCGGGCGAACAATACGCTCATTATGATCTGTGCCAAACCTCTTCGAAATTTTTTCAGCGAATTTGCGCTCGTCGTAATCTGACTGCCCTTCAAATCCGATGGAATACGTGCGCACCGGTGTCGTCGACTGCTGTGCCATCAAAGCCACTACAGCACTGGAGTCGACACCGCCAGAAAGAAAAGCTCCTACCGGAACATCGCTGACGGTACGGTAACGCACAGCACTTTCCAGCAAGTCGAGAGTCTGTTCTTTCAGTTGCTTTTCGGTCCAATGGGATATGTCCGAATAATTTGTTGTCCAGTATCTCTCTACGACAGGAGATCCTGTTTTACGCAGCACCATATAATGTGCCGGCGGTAATTTCATCACACCACGAAACATCGTTTGCGGGGGCGCAAGCAAATTAAAAGTCAGAAAATGGTAAAGCGCTGTTGGGTCTAACTCGCTTTTCCAGCCGGGCAATTCACAAAGCGCCTTTATTTCTGACGCGAAAGCAAAGCAGCCATTGATGGTGGTGTAATAAAACGGTTTTTTACCTAAACGATCGCGTGCAATGAACAGCTCTTCCTTCGTAGCATCCCAAATAGCAAAAGCAAACATGCCATTAAGATGATTGACGCAATCATGTCCTAACTTTTCGTAAAGATGAAGCAGTATCTCGGTATCACCGGTGGAGCGAAGTTGAACATCGGGCAAAAACCGATTTTTAAGTTCCTGGAAATTGAAAATTTCACCGTTAAAAACAATTACGTTTCCTGCTGAACTAATCATCGGCTGATGACCTGCAGTAGAAAGATCAAGAATACTGAGACGCCGGTGACCCAGGTGAAGTCTTTCATCCGGTGAGCTCCAAATTCCTGCATCATCAGGGCCGCGGTGATGTAAACGATCTCTCATGCGTGTAACGATGGTTGCGCCATCCGTCACCGCAATTTCACGATTCCATAATCCGCTGATTCCGCACATAACTTATCAGGAGCTATGCACCGCATTGATAGCGGCCGTCCATTGATTTTTAAAATATTCGAGATTAAACTGACTGACGTAATCATAGCCGGCACCGGCATACTCCTTGCGATGTTGTAAAACATTTTGAATAGTAGCCGGCAAAAGATCGTAATCTTTAACAATAGGCTGATTACCACCTTGTAAAAGCTCAAGCATTCCTCCGGTACCGTTTCCTATAACAGGTACGCGGCACAACATAGCTTCGTGAGCAATACGGTTCCAGCCTTCGCGCATACGTGACATGCAAATCACAACATGACAAGCGTGCAACATCTGCAGATATTCCGATCGCTCGAGGTGTAGATAGTGTACAGGAAGACCGGCGGCCTGATTAGACGGACCCGACATCAAAAGATGATACCCTTTATCCTTTAAGGCTTCGTAGACTTCATACGTGCCTTTCTGCCGGCTGGCATTTCCAATATAGACTAAAGGTCGATCATCGGGTATTTTATATTTCTTTTTAAAATCATCGACTGCAGCAGGACCAATTGCAAACTCCGCAGGATCAAAAGAATTGTAGATGACCTGTACATTTTTACAACCGATAGCACGTAAATAACCTGCCCAATATTCAGAAACGGTTACCACCAAATCCATAGCAGCCAGACGCTTTTTCAAACGATGGAAATACCAGCGGTGGAAAACAGATTTTTTAGCGAGCTCATCATCGATATGATGAATCATGGCAACATAACGGCTTCCCGATCTAAATCGACCAAAGACTGTCGGATACGGCTCCCTGATTACCACATCGGCTGCTTCGTTTAATTTACGAAGCCGTGCCCAATAGGCAATGGCAGGTTCACCCGGACGCTTAATTGAATCGGTTGACATTATCAACTGAAAAGATGAAGCTAACTGTAATGCTGCCTGAACATCATACGCATTTCCACCGTTAGCCGTGGGTAAGACTCGGCCTAGTCGGTAAGAATCAGCAACAACAGGCGTTTTGGATTCCCAGATGACACGTATCGGATTCATTTCAGATGCAGACTGCTAGCCAGCGGAAGATAATGTGGTAAATGTACGCTATTGTAAGCTCTCTGTCCGAGGGTGTAATCGAAATACTTTTCAATATCATGGGGCAAATGATCGGATTGAAAAGGCACAGTAAAATCAAACCGGTTAATGCGATTCAATACATTAAAATAGCGCTTACCGAGTACATGGTGTAAAAACGGCGCCAGTATTCCGCGATGGTTGACCGACAACTTACTTCCGGCACGTAGCGCAGTGTTTTTACCCATTGTATATACACGATTTTGGGGTAAATAAAATGGGTGCTTTATAAAAACGGACTCTACCAATGGAAAATACCATTCGGAAAAACGAAAATACCAGGATTGAAACTCCTTCAACGGTGGCTCCTTATCTAACCAAGATGATCGCAAATCCATTAACTCTTTTGTAAAATCATCCACCGAACTATCGAGCGGAAGCAGATATTTTAAATCTGCCAATACACCTTTAGCATTTAATAAAATACTTCGAACGCGAATCAACCGATAAGCATGTTGCAAATGCAGGCTGATATAAAATTTCAAGAGATACTCAAGTGCAACTTGCGTTCGGACCGTTGTATTAAAATCAATTTCGGCTTTATCAATTAATTCTGTGCCGGAAAGTAAACGGTACGGATGAAAATAACTGTACGATGGTGCTTTGCTGAATTCCGTTTGTGTAATTCCGTAAAACGAATGTATCAGCAAATATTTTTCTTG
>JBEGUX010000073.1:0-3856 GCA_041178685.1 Bacteroidota bacterium | reverse complement strand
GTGAAGTCTACGACCTGATGGGTGTTCGTTTCAAAAATCATCCTGATCTGCGTCGTTTATTTCTTACCGAAGAGTGGAATGGTTTTCCGTTACGTAAGGATTACGAAGATCCTATCAATATGATTAAGCTCTGATAATACTGCCTCAATTTTGAATTGTAATTAATACCTGCTGAAATAAAATGCTCGAGGAAATTGGAACCACTGAACAGGGCGACCTTGTAATCAACGTAGGACCACAACATCCGTCAACACACGGTGTGTTGCATTTGGTCATTACGCTGAACGGGGAAACCATCAAAAAGGTGGAGCCACATCTTGGATATATCCATCGCTCTATCGAAAAGATGTGCGAAAGTCTTACGTACCGTCAGTTCATTTACAGTACGAGTCGTATGGATTATCTGTCGGCACACATGAATAATCACGGATGTGCATTGGCTGTAGAGCAGGGGCTCGGACTGGAGATCCCTCCTCGTGCGCGCGTTATCCGAATATTAATGTCCGAGCTAACGCGACTCGCATCGCACCAGTTGTGGTGGGGCGCAATGGCTATGGACGTGGGCGCAATCACGCCGTTCTTCCACGCTTTTCGTGAGCGTGAAATGATCAATGACATCATGGAAGAGACGTGCGGTGCTCGTTTAACTATGAATTACATGGTTCCCGGTGGAGTGATGTTTGATATTCATCCAAACTTCCAGGCGAAAACAAAAGACTTCGTTCGTTTTTTCCGTTCCAAGTTTGATGAATACGATGAACTTGTCACCAATAACATCATCTTTCAGGAGCGTATGAAAAACGTCGGACGAATTTCTGCTGAAGATGTAGTCTCGTTCGGTTGTTCAGGACCTGTTGCTCGCGCAAGCGGTGTTTCCAGTGATATTCGTAAGCTTGCTCCTTATGAAGGCTACGACCAACTGAATTTTACAGAAGCATTACAGACTGCGGGTGATAATTACGCGCGCTATCTCGTGCGCATGCAAGAGATGAGAGAGTCACTATCAATCATTGATCAGCTGATTGATAATATTCCTGAAGGCGACTTCCAGGCGAAAACAAAAGCAGTTTTGAAACTGCCAAAGGGAGAATACTTCTCCCGAGTGGAGACTGCTCGTGGTGAGTTTGGAGTATATATTATCAGTGAAGGCGGTACAACGCCATACAGAATTAAATTCCGCTCACCTGGATTCTCTAACCTCTCCGCGCTCGATCACATGGCTCGTGGTTCTAAAATTGGTGACTTAGTAGCCATCATGGGCTCCTTGGATTTGGTTATACCTGATATTGATCGTTAATGTTTGTTTGATTTGTAATAAATATGTTAAGTATATCGGAAATAGCGAATGGAGTTCAGCAATGGCTGACGAGCACCTTTTCTCCCGGCATCGCAATGTTGCTGGAGTTTGTTATCGTCGGTACTTTGGTGCTTGGATTCTTCGCTTTCCTTGGCTTGGTGCTGGTTTTTATGGAGCGTAAAGTTTCAGCATATATGCAGTTGCGTGTAGGTCCCAATCGTGTCGGATTCCGCGGAACAGCGCAAACGCTTGCCGATACAATCAAACTAGTAGTTAAAGAAGGCTTGACGCCTGATGGAGCTGACAAGTTCTTGTTCAATTTCGCGCCATTCCTTGTTCTGATTGCCTCTATGTTGTTAATGGCTCCTATTGCATTCGCCAAGGATTTTCAAATATGGAACATTAATATCGGTGTATTGTATATTTCTGCTGTTTCTTCCATAAGCGTTATTGGAGTGTTGATGGCGGGTTGGTCCAGCAACAATAAATATTCGCTGTTAGGTGCAATGCGAAGTGGTGCCCAGATTGTCAGCTATGAGCTTTCCGCAGGACTTGCGATTATGACTGTTGTAATCCTGGTTGGAAGCCTTAGTTTGAACGACATTATTGCATCGCAACAAAACGGATGGTGGATCTTCAAAGGACATGTACCGGTAATCATTTCGTTCGTTATTTACATCATTGCCGTTACTGCTGAAACCAACCGTGCGCCGTTTGATTTAGCGGAGGCAGAGTCGGAATTGACCGCCGGATTTCATACCGAGTACTCGGGAATGAAGTTTGCACTTTTCTTCCTCGCAGAATATGTAAATATTTTCATCGTTTGCGCCATCGGTGCTACGTTGTACCTGGGAGGCTGGATGCCGCTACATATCGGTAACTGGACCGGATTCAATCATGTAATGGATTATATTCCGTCTTCAATTTGGTTTATGGGAAAAACTTTCTTTCTCATCTTCGTGATCATGTGGTTTCGCTGGACATTCCCGCGGCTCCGTATTGATCAACTGTTGAATCTGGAATGGAAATATTTGTTGCCAATCAGTTTGTTCAATTTGCTCCTGGTGACTTTCATCGCGTTGATGGGTTGGCACTTCTAAACAAAATTATATCGCTCGGATAAATGTCTTTTCTCTCCAATTATTTCAGTACGATATATAAGTCCGTTCGCTCCTTGTTGATAGGGATGCGGAAGACGGGTTACTATTTCACACATCACAAGGAAATCATCACGCAGAATTATCCTGAAAATAGAGATACACTCAATTTGCCCGAGCGTTTTCGCGGAGAGGTGGTGATGACACATAACGAAGAAAACGAGCATCGTTGTACAGGTTGTACCGCTTGCGAATTAGCGTGTCCTAATGGTACCATTAAAATTGTTACCAAGTTTGATATAACTCCTGAAGGAAAAAAGAAAAAAGCGTTGGATACCTTTGTTTATCACCTTGAATTGTGTACGATGTGCAATCTATGTATAGAAGCATGTCCGACCAGCGCGATAAAAATGGACCAGGCGTTTGAGCACAGTGTTTATGATCGCCGTGAATTGACAAAAAAACTGAACCGTCCAGGTTCTAAATTGATGGAGGGCGTAGAATGAGTACTTCTGCTATGTTCTTTTACGGACTTGCTGCATCTGTATTGATTACCGCATTGCTGTCGGTTACTTCACGGAATATTTTCCGTTCTGCTATATTCTTGCTTTTTTCGTTGGTGAGTATCGCCGGGATCTACTTCTGGATGGATTATCAATTCATTGCTGCGGTTCAAACCATCGTTTATGTAGGAGGAATTGTGGTGCTGATCATCTTCTCCATCTTCCTCACACAGCAGGCTGGAGTAGATTTACCGGCGCCATTGCGTAGCAGAACACTATTCGCTGCGCTGGCAGCAATTTCCGGTTTTCTTCTTGTTGGAATGCAATTGTTGGCTCATCCATTTACTCAAGGAACGGATGCAGTACTTTCAAAAGATATGAAGGCAGTTGGAAATGGATTGCTTTCCACGGCTGAAAATGGGTATGCCCTGCCGTTTGAATTAGTCAGTATTCTTTTGTTGGCTTCGATGATTGGCTGTATTGTCATTGCTTTAAAACCAAATACCATTCAAGAATGAACGAAGTGCCCTTAAGTCATTTTCTGCTGTTGAGTACAGCGTTGTTCTTCATCGGAATCTTCGGGTTTCTTTCCCGGAGAAATCTGGTGACCATCCTTATGTCGGTTGAGCTGATTTTGAATAGTGTGAATATCAATTTCATTGCATTCAACGAATACCTCTGGCCCGGAAAGATGGACGGATTGTATTTCACCCTGTTTATCATAGCTATTGCAGCTGCTGAAGCAGCTGTTGCCATTGCTATTATCATTCACCTTTACCGTCACTATCGCTCCATTGATGCGGAGGATACGGACATCTTACGCTTCTAATCTATTTGTCTCCCAACATGGATTCGATAAACATCATTCCGGGTGCAGCGCAACTGATGAACGCCTACTTCATTTTGTTGTTGCCTATCCTTTCCTTTTTACTGCTTGCCTTTTTTGGCAAACAGCTTCC
>JBEGUX010000072.1:0-9637 GCA_041178685.1 Bacteroidota bacterium | reverse complement strand
GGCGTATGCTTTTCAAATAACCCTGTAATCATAAAACTCTTTCTTCCAATCGAAGCAATGCCTTCCAGTGCCGTGGTGCCACCAACAAATTTCTTGACGGACACTCCTTGTGTCAATCCGCCAAGTCGCAAGCCAACACCGGTGGAATAGGCTTGTGCCTGTACGTACGTTTGATTGGCAATTAATGCCAATAAAATCATTGCCAAGAATACCAGTTGTCTTTTCATAGTTGTCATCAATGGAGCGCTAAAATTCGATGTTAATTTCGGAGTGGCGATGAATTATTTTTGATCAAGAATTCCTGCAACCGTTTCACGTGTAATAGCGTGATAATTTCCTTTCGCCACTGAGAAGATCTTCTCCGCCTCTGCGCGCCCTTCCGGTGTGGCCACCAGCGCCTGAAATAATGGCTTCACAAATTTCCTTCGACCTACTTCGGTGAGAAATTGTTCAACGACAGGATAAATCGCTGTGTAATTGTTTCGTAAACAACACTCCATCCAATTAAACAAAATCTCGTTATTGCCACTTTTGGAAAAGCCAAAAGCTCTATCAAGTTCTTGCAAACGATTTGCGGGAAGATCAGCAGGAAGCGACTGCAGAAAATGAACCCATTCAAATGCCGACCATTTATCTGTAGACAAGCTAGAGGCAGGACGACCACTTGACCATTCGTTGGCAGCTGCTTCCACTGCTTCAAAGCGAACCGCGCGAATACGAATGTAATTATCTGGCATACCTGGACTGTACACCCATTCGTCGATTTTCAATGTCTGATATCCTTGTGGATCATTGGCAAACAACGAATCGCGTAACTCAACCAGAAAAACTTCAGTTGTCATCGTCTTGAATGCATGACACTTAAAATAACTGCTCAAGAAAGCATCCCAGCGCGGACGACCGACATGCGCTTCGATAACCAGCAATAAGTTATTTCCTTTTTCATACGCGATATCTGTCATACCATCATCAGGATCACGTCCTTCGAGCGATAATTTCAGGCGTGTATCCGGATTAGTGTCGCCGAGCTCTTTCAGCGTTTCGAAAAGATCTTGCTGTCCGAGTTTACGTTGCATGTCGGCGAAATCTTTTCCGTAAAGCGACTCCATGATTCTGTTTTCAAAATAAACCGTAAAGCCTTCGTTCAACCAGAAATCGTTCCAGGTTGCATTCGTAACCAGATTACCACTCCAAGAATGCGCAAGCTCATGCGCAACAAGCGTCGTCAACGAGCGGTCTCCTGCGATTATCGTAGGCGTTGCAAATGTTAGCCGCGGATTTTCCATTCCGCCGAACGGAAAACTCGGTGGAAGAACAATCAAATCATAACGTCCCCATGCGTAAGGCCCGTACAGTTTTTCTGCAGCCGTGATCATCTTTGGAAGATCCTGAAATTCGTTAGCGGATCTTTCCAACAAAACCGGTTCTGCATAAACGCCGCTACGATCATCCAACGGAAGAAATGCAATATCACCCACTGCAATCGCCAACAAATACGCCGGAATCGGCTGCTTCATGCTGAAGGTATAAAATCCGCTATCATTTTTTGCGATAGGATTCTCCGCACTCATAACAGCCAATAAATCGTTGGGGACTTTCAAGCGGGCTTCGTATGTAAATCGAATCCCCGGACTGTCTTGAACCGGCGCCCAGGTGCGTGCAAGTATTGCTTGCGACTGACTAAAGAGAAATGGAAATTTTTTTCCGGCAGTCTGCTGCGGTGTCAACCATTGCAATGCTGCTGCATCGGGAGCAGTTGTGTATTCGATAATAAATTCTCCTTTCGGAGATTCCAGCGGAATGTGAAGCGCCTGACCTAAAAAAGGAACAGGTACATCGAGCTGAAACGATAGGTTGCGGAAAGTGTCAACAGAACTTGTTATTCTATTGATCGATAATCCACGGGTATCTAGAATTAGTTCTTTTGCAGTATCAGCTGCCTGATAACGGATTAAAGCTGTACCTTGAAGGATATGTTTTTCAAAATCAACCGTGAGGTCGAGCTGCAAATGCGTCATTACAGCAGCAGCCGGATTAGCAAAAGAATGTGGATCAGTCGAAGCCATAGCGGTCGAAATGTTAACGGATATTAAGGTAAAAACGAAGAGAATGATTGATTTCACCCTTTAAAGGTACAAAAGATGAGGATAGTATGAACTGCTACTACAGGTTGATGCACCAATCTCTACGATTCCTATATTTGTAAAAATCATTTGATCATGAAAAAAGTTCTCCTCGCCTCTGTGTTTACCCTGCTCTCTGCTTTCGTAGCATTTGGGCAAACAGAAAAAACCCAATCATACGGTGAAAAAATCACTGTCGACGGCGCCATTGACGTAAAGAAACTTCCAGGAATGGTTAAGGAAGGTGAAAATTTACCAATCAAAGTTACCGGCACTGTTCAATCCGTTTGCCAGAAAAAAGGTTGCTGGATGAAAATGGAAATGGCCGATGGAAAAACTATGATGGTTCACTTTAAAGACTACGGTTTCTTCGTTCCGAAAGATTGCAACGGCAAACGATTGACCATGGAAGGCTTCGCATTCATCGAGGTAACTCCTGTAGATCAGTTGCGTCACTACGCTGAAGATGCAGGCAAATCCAAAGCAGAAATTGAAAAGATTGTTGACCCTGAAAAAGAACTGACCTTTGAAGCGTCAGGTGTATTGATTTATGAATAATCGCTCCATCGTTTTCCTATTATTGGCAGGTGTAATCACCCTGTCAAGTGCTTTCACCCTTCAGCAAGACAATAATCCTAACGGCTCCAGCGAACTCTCCCTGCTTATGCGTAAAATGGAGAAGCAGCTTATAGACGCTCGTCCGGCTGTGGTGAACGGCAAATACAAAGGCACTTATCCAAAAGAGTTTGATAAGATCTATACCGCAAAACCTACCGACAACGAAACGAAAATGCCGAGCTACGATGTTTTCGCCAACGTGTATATCAGTGCTGTAAAAACATTTGTTGCGGCAAAACCGGCGAATCAAATCGAGAGCTATAACAACGTAGTCAATACTTGTCTAGCCTGTCACTCTCAGCATTGTCCGGGACCGGTTGGACGAATTAAAAAACTGTTGATTCCGAGTTAATCTCCTGAAAGATATAATCACAAAAAAACCCGATGATTGCTCATCGGGTTTTTTATTGCGTTTACTTTACAACTATTCTTTGCTCATTCCTGCGCGGAGATACTCACGATTCAGGCGGGCAATGTGACTGATCGAAATTTCTTTCGGACATTCCGCTTCGCAAGCTCCGGTGTTTGTGCAAGATCCCAAACCGGCTTCATCGTGCGCATCAATCATTCGCATTACACGCTCTCTGCGCTCCGGCTCACCTTGTGGTAACAACGCGAGGTGAGAAACTTTCGCAGAAAGGAAAAGCATGCCGGATGCATTCTTACACGTAGCCACACAAGCTCCGCAACCGATACATGCTGCTGCATCGAATGCTTCGTCGGCTTTTGCTTTCTCCACCGGTAAAGCGTTTGCATCAGGAGCATTCCCCGTATTGACGGAGATGTAACCACCAGCTGCAATGATTTTATCAAATGCGGAACGGTTAACGACCAAATCCTTGATCACCGGAAACGCCGAAGCTCTCCATGGTTCGATGGTAATCGTTTCACCATCGGAGAAGTGTCGCATGTGTAACTGACATGTGGTGGTGCCTTTCAGCGGACCATGTGCACGACCGTTGATGTACATACTGCACATACCGCAGATACCTTCACGGCAATCGTGATCGAATGCTACAGGATCTTTCCCATCGCGAATGAGACGGTCGTTAAGAACGTCCATCATCTCCAGGAAAGACATGTGGGTGCTGACGCCCGGCATATCGTACATTTCAAAATGACCGGAATCTTTGGAATTCCGCTGTCTCCAGATTTTCAGCTTAAGGTTAATGCTTTCAGCCATTGTTGCTCTATATTTCCGGTTAACGTGCTTGTAGCTACGTTTCCGTTATTGATTATTTATACGAACGTTGTGTCGGATGTACGACATCAAATGTCAACTCTTCTTTGTGTAATGCGGGCTCAGCTCCATCGCCGGCATATTCCCAGGCGGCAACAAAAGCAAAGTTCTCGTCGTCGCGCTTGGCTTCACCGTCTTCCGTCTGTGACTCTTCACGGAAGTGACCTCCGCACGACTCATTACGCATCAGCGCATCACGAATCATCAATTCACCCAACTCGATAAAATCAGCTACACGACCGGCTTTGTCCAGCTCCGGATTGAACTCGTCGACTGCACCCGGAATACGAACATCTGTCCAGAATTCACGCTTCAAGTCATCCACCATTCCTAACGCTTTCTTCAATCCTTCCTCGGTACGCGACATGCCACAATAATCCCAGATGATGCGACCAAGTTTCTTGTGAAGATCTTCCACTGTTTGCTTGCCGTTAATGCTCATCAATTTCTCGGTGCGTTCACGAACTGCTTTTTCAGCTTCGTCAAAAGCAGGATGTGATGTGGCTATCGCCGGTGTGCGGATATCGTCGGCAAGGTATTCGCCGAGCGTATACGGAATTACGAAGTAGCCATCTGCTAAGCCTTGCATGAGTGCAGAAGCTCCCAAACGGTTCGCACCGTGATCAGAGAAATTCGCTTCCCCCAGTGCAAATAAACCGGGAACGGTAGTCATCAAATTATAGTCTACCCAAAGTCCACCCATGGTATAGTGAACCGCAGGATAAATACGCATGGCTGTCTTGTATGGATCTTCACCGGTGATCTTCTCGTACATCTCAAAAAGATTTCCGTAACGAGCGCTGATCACGTTTTGACCTAAACGATTGATTGCATCGCGGAAGTCGAGATACACAGCCAGTCCGGAAGGACCTACGCCACGACCTTCATCGCAAGCTTGCTTAGCGGCACGGGATGCTACGTCGCGGGGAACAAGATTTCCGAAAGCCGGATAACGACGTTCCAAATAATAGTCGCGCTCTTCTTCCGGAATATCCTCCGGCTTGCGCTTGTCGCCTACTGCTTTTGGCACCCAAACACGGCCGTCATTACGCAACGACTCCGACATTAATGTGAGTTTTGATTGGTAGTCACCACTCACCGGAATACATGTTGGGTGGATCTGTGTGAAACATGGATTACCGAAGAATGCACCTTTCTTGTGCGCTTTCCACGCCGCGGTGACATTACTGCCCATCGCGTTCGTTGACAGATAGAATACGTTTCCATAACCACCGGAACACAAGAGCACAGCATGTGCGAAGTGACGTTCCAGTTCTCCTGTGACAAGATTCTTGGCAATAATACCGCGTGCTTTTCCGTCGATAACTACCAGCTCCACCATTTCATGGCGAGCAAACATTTTCACCGCGCCTTTAGCGATCTGACGTTCTAAAGCACTGTAAGCACCCAGCAACAACTGCTGTCCGGTTTGTCCACGTGCGTAGAATGTACGTGAAACCTGCACGCCGCCGAACGAACGGTTGTCGAGCAAGCCGCCGTATTCGCGGGCAAAAGGAACACCTTGTGCTACGCACTGGTCGATGATATTGGCACTGACTTCAGCGAGACGATACACATTGGCTTCACGCGCACGATAGTCGCCACCTTTTACTGTATCGTAGAAAAGACGGAAGGTAGAGTCGCCGTCGTTTTGATAATTCTTCGCTGCATTGATTCCACCTTGCGCAGCAATAGAGTGTGCACGACGTGGACTGTCCTGGAAGCAGAACGCTTTTACATTGTACCCCAACTCAGCAAGACTTGCGGCAGAAGAAGCGCCGGCAAGACCGGTACCGACAACGATCACGTCAAGACGACGTTTGTTAGCCGGACTGACAAGTCGAACGGTGGATTTGTGATGCGTCCATTTGTTCTCCAGTGGACCTTCAGGAATTCGGGAATTCAATTTTGGTGATGATGCCATAACTTCTTATCCGTTGACAATTAATCAGAGTGTGGTATGAAGAATATTCGACGCGACACCCATGATGTCGAAGTGGAAGAAAATCGGGAAGGAAGAAAATCCAATCGCAATCAGTAGCGCGTAAACCGTTCCTGCTGTTTTGATTACGCTTGCATATTTGTGGTTGTTCCAACCCATCGTTTGGAAGGCAGATTGGAAACCATGGTTGAGGTGAGCACCGAGCAACAACATGGCGGCCACATACAAGCTGGCGTAAATGCCGGACTGAAATGCGGTAGCGACATCGTGTGCCATAGAAGATTCAGCGCCAAGGAGGCGATGAGGAACGAAGAAAGTACGCAGGTGAACCACGAGGAAAATGAAAATCACCGAACCGGTGAGTCCCATGTTGCGCGAAAACCAGGTGCTGTTTTTACTTTGCTGGTTGACAGCGTAACGCACCGGACGTGCTTTCTTGTTGGCGTAGGTCAAGTACAAACCATCAATGATGTGAAGAATGATACCGCCGAACAATGCGAACTCCACCGTGCGAATGAGAATGTTGCCGACAAGAAATTCTCCATACTCGTTGAACGACTTTCCACCATCCATCTTGTAGAGTAATAGGTTACCATACAAATGTTCCAACAAAAAGAAACAAAGGAACAAACCTGTCATGGCCATCACCAATTTGCGGCCGACAGAAGAATAAAACATACGCAGCGAAGCGATCATAAGCGAAGTATTGGTGTTGTTGTAGTTGAGGTATTGAGCACCCTTTTACACTTAGGAAATAACAATTCTACGGGTAAAAAGTTGTTGCCCAACGGGGAACAAATGTAGGTTTGAAAAGGCTGAATTCAAAAGGAAAACGCGCTTTTAACGGTGAATTTACACGTTGCTTGATCTACAAAACTCATCGTCCGACAAGTCGGGCAAATGATTAATTTCAGGTTTTAGAATGTGCTGATTATCAATCAGTAAGGATTTGAGGTGACATTTGCTTCTACCATAAGGATAGCTAATAGCTACTTTTGGCGCTATGGTGAAATTGTGGATGATTTCGATGGCCGCGCTACTTTTGCTTTGGGGTTGTGAACCGTGCAAACCTGACTTGCCGGCGCCCGTTATCCACGAACAATTCCTCTTTCTGTCGCACACGTATATTCCCGATCCCAACCAGAACCTGATCGACTCAACAGTCATGGAGCTTGATTACAGTCGTTATGGCAAAATTATGCTGGGCGGCGATCTTTACCGAAATACCACTGTCGACACATCGACTTTCCTTAGTGCTGATGCCATCTTTGATTTTCGCTCCGCCAACACATTATGGGCGATTGGCAATCACGACTACGAACATCCGGAAATGATCCGAAACTATCTCGGTCGCGAATTGTTCTTTACGCAATACCACAACGGAATTACTTTCCTGGTGCTTGATACGCAAGATAGTGCTTGCAGTATCGTTAATGATCAATTGTCCTTGGTACGAAACGTTACGGATACGATAGAAAATTCCAATTGCCTGATGGTGCTTTGCCACAAACTGATTTACATGCCGGGAAATCCGCTGTTGGAGCCGATGATTGACTCGGTGTGCAACGGAGATTTCGGTACGTGCAGTTGGTGTACTTCTCCTAATAATTTCTATCAAGACGTTTATCCCAAACTAGTCGCTGTAAAGCAGCGCGGTATAAACGTGATTTGTTTGGCCGGCGATGTAGGCAACAAAGTGCACCATTTTGAATACCGCACGCCGGATGGAATACAATTTTTGGCAAACGGCATGAATGCTGCTCTCAGCGATAACGAAGTGCTGCTGATTTATCATACTTCAGGCACGGGAGAGTTTCAATGGAATTATGTTCCGTTAAATTCTTTACCGAAACGTTGATTCAATTGCCTGTGTCGTCCGCCGTTACACTTATTTATCCGCATCAACTGTACGAGCAGCATCCTGCCATCGTAAAAGGACGCGTGGTTTGGCTGGTAGAGGACGAACTATTCTTTACGCAGTATGCCTTTCATCGTCGTAAGCTCGCTTTTCATCGCGCCAGCATGCGCACCTATGAGGAAAATTTACGTGCTGCAGGCTATTCAACTAATTACATCGTTCATAAGGATGAATGCTCGTATACAGTAAAACTTTTTAAGAAAATAAAAGCCGGCGGATACACGCATATTCATATCGTGGATACTACCGATTATCTTTTAGAGCGGCGCATCAACCGGTATGCGAAAAAATATAGATTAGAACTGGTCCGCTATGCTAACCCGAATTTCCTGTGTGAAACGGATGCGTTAAAAGCATACTTCGAAAAGAAGAAAAAATTCTTCCTAACAGATTTTTACATCGCAGAACGCAAGCGACTAAATGTGCTGTTAAAGAATGGTGCGCCGGTGGGCGACAAATGGACGTTTGATACAGAGAACCGAAAGAAAATGCCGAAGGGAACAGTTGTTCCAAAAATGCCTGTTGCCACTACAACAAAAATCACAGCCAAAGCGATTGAAGATATTCGTCGTGAATTCCCTTCCAACCCCGGCGACCTTTCAGCTATCGGATATCCGGTAAATCACGAAGAAGCAGAAAGCTGGCTCGATGATTTTTTAAAGCACCGTTTTCAAAAATATGGCGACTTTCAGGACGCGATGGTAGAAGGCGAAACATTTTTGTTTCACAGCATCCTCGCTCCTATGCTAAACGCCGGTTTGCTGAATCCGCAACAGGTGATCGAAAAAGCTATTAACGCTGCTAACAAGTATAACGTTCCGTTGAATGCGCTCGAAGGATTTGTACGGCAAGTGATGGGCTGGCGTGAATTTATCCGTGCCGTTTATGAATTACGCGGTGTTGAACAACGAACGCGTAATTATTGGAACCATAAACGTAAAATTCCTGCTTCGTTTTATAACGGAACAACCGGTATTCCTCCGATTGACGATGCCATCTGTAAAACATTGCAACATGGCTATTGTCATCACATCGAACGCTTGATGTTATTGGGCAACTTTATGTTGCTCTGCGAATTCGACCCCGACGAAATCTACCGCTGGTTCATGGAACTATTTATCGATGCTTATGATTGGGTGATGGTGCCGAACGTTTACGGGATGAGTCAGTTTGCCGATGGCGGACTGATGAGTACAAAGCCTTATATCTCCGGATCGAATTACGTTCTTAAGATGAGCAATTACTCTAAGGGCGATTGGTGCGAAACATGGGATGCGCTCTACTGGCGTTTTGTAACAGCCCATCGCGAGTTTTTCCTTCGCAATCCGCGCATGAGTATGATGGTGCGTCAGGCCGACAAGATGGATCGAAACCGTTTTACCCAACTTATGGATCGGGCAGAACAGTATCTCGAAAGTCTGGACAGATCTAATTAAACGAAAAGCTCTCCATTTGGAGAGCTTTCGTGTCTTAGGTTAGTCAAACAATTTCGTGAATCAACTTCCGCAAGCAATACAACTATCCGGATCATCGAGTGAGCATGCCATCTGCGCCAGCGCCTCTTCTTTGGAGAAAGAGGTTACCGGCTCACCAGTTACAGTATAAGAGGTGATATTAGCCTTTGCGCTTTCATGTTCGGCTTGCTTAAGGAAGGATTGATCAACCGTAAACTTGATCGCATCAGCGGCAGACTTGGAACGGAGATAATACATTCCTGTCTTCAATCCTTTCTTCCATGCGTAGAAATGCATTGACGTCAGCTTGGCAAAGTTCGGATCAGAGATAAAGATGTTGAG
>JBEGUX010000071.1:0-4798 GCA_041178685.1 Bacteroidota bacterium | reverse complement strand
GTAATACGTGACCAATTTGTTCCACCGTCTATTGATTTATAAATACCGCTGGTACTGCCGCTTTCTACAAAATTCCAGGTACGACGTTCTCGATGCCACATAGAAGCATAAAGTATATTTGAATTTTTTGGATCGAGTTGTAATTCCACTGCACCGGTATTATCATCAACAGACAACACTTGTTTCCAGGTGGCTCCGCCGTCAGTGGTTTTGTAAACGCCACGTTCCGGATTGGGCGAAAAAAGATGACCTAATACGGCTACCCATACAGTCTTGGCGTCGTTCGGATGAAGTATAACAGCCCCAATGTGATGCGACTCCGGTAATCCTTTGTACTGCCATGTCTTACCGGTGTCTGCACTAAAATAAACTCCAATGCCGGAATATGAACTACGACTGGAATTTACCTCACCGGTTCCAATCCAGATATTCCGATTATTCCAATTAACCGCAAAATCGCCGATGGTGATGACGTCTTCATGATCAAATATCGGTACGAAAGACTGTCCATTATTTCTAGTGTACCATAATCCACCGGAAGCGTAGGCCACATAAAATTCCGTTGGATCATTAGGATTCACGTCAATATCTACGACGCGGCCACTCATTACTGTTGGACCGATATTTCGAAACGGAACATTTTTAACGAGCGATTGACTAGCCAATATATTTCTACGTGCAATACCTTCCACCCGTTCCGAAGAAGGAGTTGGAGAAGGTTGAGCGTGCAGTAAATTGAACGATAATAACAAGGAGGAGATTACAATGATACAGGTACGCATAAGCAGTGGTTAGATGCGTGAAGATACCCGATTTCATTGAAATCAGCTTAAAAAAAGCACAGTAAATGCGATTGACAGGATTTGCACTTTTTACTATCTTGTTACTTTAAATCAGCTCCATATGGGGAAAATGACCGTAATTCGTTACGGAATCCTATCCGGAATTTTGCTTTGTTTGCTTTTTTATACGCCCTATTTACTTTGGGGTAGTAATTACGATTTCAATCTGGGCGAAGCTATTGGATACACTGCCTCTTTTGTTTCACTAGCGACTGGCGTGATAATTGGAATTCGCCGACGTAGAATACATGAATATGGAGGAAAGATTCCTTTTGGACCTGCGTTTCAAACCGGTTTTTTCATTTCAGCCATTGCAGCGGGCTGTGTTTACCTATTTGTTTTTTTATTTCTGGAAATTAACGGCACAGAATTCAGGCAGCGATTTTATACACACAAACAAAAGCAGATTGTAGAGTCAAACAAAGACAAGAAGGTTATTGAAGAGAAACTCGAAATGCTAGACAAAGACTTTGCCGAAAACAAATCCGATTACGAAAACTCAGAGGAGCAAGGCCGAATGTTCGCCTATATAGTTCTATTATTTGGCACAATCATCAGTCTTTCGACTGCCGGGATCCAACAGCGCAAATAGCTGTAAGTAAATTTTAAGCCAATTTTTCCGTAAGGGAGTTGCGATAGATGGAAGCAACTGAAGCTATTGCACCCCAATTTTCCTCGTCAATAATCATATCGCTCTCATGCACGCTACCTAAGTTGCTGAATTCGACATTTGCGCTAACTAACTCGTTAACGAATTCATCCATATTATCGGCAGCAACACTAACCACAATGCGGCTTTGAGCTTCACCAAAGAGAAACGCATCCGGACGGCAATCGAAATCAGTTTCAATTGCAAAACCAAGTCCACGAGGCATGGCAGATTCCACCAAAGTAACAAATAACCCTCCATCAGAAACATCGTGTGCAGATTGCAACAATCCTTTTTTAATTAATCGCTTAACGACGTTCTGAACTTTATATTCGGTATCCAAATCAAAGTGAGGCGCAGGAGAATTTTTTATGCCGTGCCAAGAATACAAGTACTCTGAAGAAGCGACATCGTTCACCGATTCACCAATCATGAAAATCTGATCGCCGACATTTTTAAAGTCGAGTGTCATGCGTTGCGACTTGCTTTCCAAAATCCCAAGCATTCCAATTGTTGGTGTTGGGAACACAGGACCATCATCAGAGCTCTGATTATAGAAACTGACATTACCGCCGGTTACGGGAGTTTTGAATTTACGGCAGGCCTTCCCCATTCCTTTGATGGCATTGACGAATTGCCAATACACTTCTTTGTTGTAGGGGTTACCGAAATTAAGACAGTTGGTAATGGCAGAAGGATCGCCTCCGCTACAGACAATATTACGAGCCGCTTCCGCAACGGCGATAGCACAGCCTTGTTCGGGATCAGCATGGACATAACGTCCGTTACAATCGACAGACAATGCAATAGCGCGATCCGTATTTTTTATATTCACCACAGCTGCATCAGAGGGAGCATTCGTGGACATATTCACTGTTCCCACCATTGAATCGTACTGATCGTATACAAAGTGACGTGAACAAATATTGGGATGAGCCAACAAGAAGAGCGCAACTTTCTTAAGGTCATCAGGCTCACTCACCGAATCGATAGAAAACCGCTTGCTTTCGTAATAATAAGCCGGCACAGAGTATTCACGCTCATATACCGGAGCGCCGCCACCAAGTACCAGCGAATCTGCCGGAACATCGGCTACCAATTCGCCACTCATATAAAACTTTAATTGGTTACCTGTGGTGACTTCACCAATTTGAACACAATTGAGATCCCACTTATCAAACACACGCTTCACATCAGCTTCGCGACCTTTTTTAACCACAACGAGCATGCGCTCCTGCGATTCACTGAGTAATATTTCCCATGGCTGCATATTTTTCTGACGTGTAGGAACTTTATCCAGATGTATCACCATTCCATGACGGCCTTTAGCGGACATTTCAGAGGTAGAACAAATAATTCCTGCAGCACCCATGTCCTGCATACCGATTACAGCACCGGTTTGAATCAATTCAAGCGTTGCCTCGAGAAGAAGTTTTTCCGTAAATGGATCGCCCACCTGAACAGACGGAAGATCTTCAGCGGAATCTTCGTGGAGATCACCGGAAGCGAAAGTAGCACCGTGAATTCCATCTTTACCCGTAGCTGAGCCAACGATAAAAACAGGATTACCTAATCCATAAGAAATAGCAGAAACCGTTTTGCCGACTTCTACAATTCCTGCCGACATAGCATTGACCAGCGGGTTTGTAGTGTAACAATCGTCGAAATAAATTTCACCACCTACAGTAGGAACACCAAAAGCATTTCCATAGTCACCAATACCTTTTACAACACCTTTGAGCAACCATTTAGTACGATCGATAGAAAGACTTCCAAAACGAAGCGAATTCAATTGAGCAATCGGACGAGCGCCCATGGTAAATATGTCGCGGTTGATACCACCAACTCCCGTTGCAGCACCTTGGTAAGGTTCAATGGCAGATGGATGATTATGCGACTCAATTTTGAAAGCACATGCCAATCCATCACCGATAGCAACAAGTCCTGCGTTTTCCTGACCAGCCTGAGCAAGCATATGCGGACCATCTTTGGGCAACGTCTTAAGCCATACAATAGAATTTTTGTAGGAGCAATGTTCACTCCACATCACGGAGTAAATGCTGATTTCGTTGAAGTTAGGAGTACGTCCGAGGTACTCTTTGATTTTTTGAAATTCCTCAGGCAATAAACCCAGTTCACGGGCAGTTTCGAGGGTGACAGTCTGTTCAGCAGTCAGCGACATGGAAGATCGGTTAAGTTGGCGCGAAAGTACGCAATAAACCGGCTGCAATTTTGACCAATTTTCAACAAGAAGGCCCAAATAAACGAAGTTTAGTACTATTTTTGAACAATACTACATGGAGTCGCTCTTGGTGGCCGCTTACGCCGCGGCCTTTATCTTTATTATAGGGAAATGGTCATTTTTCCACTTGCCGAATATTCCGGCAGTATGGCTTCAAATGGCATTCCTGTTAAAGTTGATCGGCGGATTATCACTGGGCTGGCTCTATTGGGAATATTATCACGATCCTTCCTCCTCCGATACAATCAAGTTTTTCAATGACAGTAAGTTTATTTTTGATGTAAGGTTTTCTCATCCCGTGCACTTTTTAAAAATGTTGACAGGGATTGACGGTAACGATCCTGAGCTTCGGCAATATTATGCGCAGATGTTTGCCTGGCTGAATACAGATGTTCTCTTCAACGATAACAAAACAATCATTCGTCTGAATACAGTTTTCCGCTTTTTTTCATTTGGCTATTACTACGTACACGTTGTATTCATCAACTTTCTATCATTTTCCGGATTAATTGCTCTGTATAAAGTATTATCCAGATACGTTTCCGGCAGACATCGTTTATTATTTATTCTTCTGTTTAGTATTCCGTCCTTGGCATTCTGGGGTTCAGGAGTTTTAAAAGATAGTTTGCTTTTGTTTGAAACCGGATTTCTTTTGTGGAGCTTTCAACAACTTCTTGACGGTACTATCAACCGAAAATCCGTTACGATATTTGCTGTGTCGCTGTTTATGCTGTGCTTTACGAAACTGTATATGATCGTGTCAGTGTTTCCAGGACTCGTAGCATGGTACTTCAGTAAAAATCATTTCAACATGCAAGCGTTTTACCGCTTTGCTGCTGTTTATCTATTTTTCATTGTTATCGGATTCAATATCTACCGGATAGATGACAGGTTTGATTTATCCGCCATCCTCTATTACAAACAACATAATTTTATCACTCAGGTTGAAGAGATGAAACCCGGCAGTATGATTGCCATTCCTGAGCTGGGCTATGGCTTTGAATACGTTATGGAGAGCGCCCCAGGTGCTTTTTTACGGACACTTTGGAAACCCTCGCTCGGTGA
>JBEGUX010000070.1:0-8243 GCA_041178685.1 Bacteroidota bacterium | reverse complement strand
TTACACTTCCTCCCGGACAAAATGAAATTGGTCCACTGGCAGAAACTGTGGGAGCAGCGATACTTGAAGTTACAGTGACCGTTACACCGGAGGAGACCGCACTAGATCCTGAAGAATTGGTTACGCGTACGGTATAGGTTCCGGAAGTTGATACAGTAATCGATTGCGTAGTCTGACCAGAACTCCATAAGTATGCAGAGCCGGAATTGGCCGTTAAAATTACACTCCCACCGGTACAGAACGTGGTTGCCCCACTCGCTGTAATAGTGGCAACTGCCGTGGTTGTCTTTGGCAGGTGATCGTAATTATACCACTGATATCCTTGAAGGTTGATGTACTGCTTGAATGAACCTGTTTCATTGGTATAGTTGGTGCAGTAGGTTTGATATGGCTTGGTGATTGGATTTGAGGCCAACCAAGGTCCCATAAAAGTGGATTCGGCAGAAAAAATTGGAATAACCTTTACAGATCGATTTATGGAAGCAATATCGATTAAGCGATTTCTGGAGTATTGATATACATCGATATCTGAGGTACGGTAGGCATGAAGTAAAATTCTATCTGCAATTCCGGCCACTTGTTGCATACGACCTCGTGTAGGCCATCCGAAATAATATTCAGAAGTCAACCCATTGGCGGCTGCGGCAGAATCAATTCGCTGAAATTGAAGCCATGAAAAATTCCATGCTCCTGTGCTGTCGCACGTATGTCCATTGGGTGTAAGATACTTGCTGCAATATTGAGTTGAAATATTGTTAGCGTTCCACCATTCAAATTCAAAGTTAAAAACGTTGAATTTTTCAGCTGAAGATGTACGACTGTTGTTAAATGGAATGATAAAGTCTCTGAAAAATGAGTAAATCTCTCCGGATGCTCCAACTTGCGATATACCGTAGGTGTTTCTGGCTCGACTAATAAAACTGGCTAACTGATTTTTCTTTGTGCTATTAGACCAGTCAAATGACCCTAAACTGTAAAGAGTAATGTAGGTATAGCCATTTCCCGACGCGTAACTCAAGATTGCATTCTCAGTAGTTGTATTTCCAATCCATGTGTCAGTTCCCGGCACATAAAAGCCACGTACGTTGTTAACAGCCTGTCCGAAACCTGTCCGGACACACAACGACGCAATTAAAAAGACTAAAATCCGAAATGTGTGTTTCATTAATATCGATTTTGATCTTCGGTGAAATCGTAATCGACTGCGAATTTAGAAGCACTTTTTAATTCTCAAAACTCGGATTTTTACAGTTTTTCTAAGATTTTGGGCTGAAAATGAATTTGGGTATGTAGGTTTAATAATTCAGTCCCATTTTGGTTCGCAATTGGGATGAATTAGGAATTTATATGAATTCCCGCTATCGGAAAGCTGTTGATAACTTTTCACAAAAAAACGCCTGAACTCCGCATTTGGCGCGGATTCCAGGCGTTTTTTCTTTTTTTGAGCTTTTAATGAATTACATTGACTCTAGTGGTCAAGATTTCATCAGGATATATTACGGACACCAGGTATAATCCGGTACTTAAATCTATCAATTCAAAACGATGTAAATTCTCTCCTTCAAGCAGCATCACATTTTCTTGCTTCAGTATTCTGCCGGAAAGATCTGTGATTTGAATCATAGCTTCGCTCACTTCATCGGCGATTGTCCGAAGACTTAATTGATCGTTGGCCGGATTAGGATAAGCTATGATTCCCTCTACTAAAGTTCTAACTTCAATCACCGGCTCCTCCATACGTGAAGTAGATCCTGCAGCTGTCGTAGTAAAGTAGATTCGTTCAGAGTAACCGCTTGTATTAGTTCCACACTTGGTTCTCATCCTCCACGAATAGCGCTTACTCGATAATAAGTTATTTAGTGAGAAACTGTTCTGACCATTGTAGGCGATGCTGATGTAAATGTAGGTATTGCTTCCTTCAACACGTATTCTGAATAGCAGTGAATCGCAGGCAGGTAGTGAATTCCAGGATAATACAGCACTAGACGAGGTTATAGAACTTGTAAATAATCCGGATGGTGTAGTTAGTGTGCATGCTGCCGGAACTGCTGGAACTATTACTGAAGCAGCGTTGGATGTAAGGCTGCACCCGTTAGAATTTTGTACACGTACTGTATAGGACCCATCGGAAGTGGCCATTAACGTTGTACCTGTTGCACCGGTAATAGTTATGCCATTTCGAAACCATTGAATAGAACTAATTACACCGCTGCCTGCTGCTGTATTGGCAGTAAGCGGTACACCGTTTACTGTAGCACTGCCTACATTTATACTTGCCGAAGGTAGATTGTTTACCGTAACACTTATAGCGTTAGTTGTTTGTGTAGATCCGTTACTGGTAACATTACAAGTAAAGTTACCGGAAGTGCTTACTGTTATACTTTGAGTTGCTGCACCATTCGACCACAAGTAGGACGATCCTGAACTTGCTGTAAGGGTTACACTTCCACCGGCACAAAATGAAGTTGACCCATTGGCTGAAATGGTAGGTGCGCTAACACTTCCGCCAGAGATTGGGGCTGATGGTTTTGGCATCAGGCCATAATTGAACCATTGAAATCCTTCTAAATTGATTTTACTTTTCCAGGTAGAATTATCTGCTGTAAAATCTGCGAGATATTTATTCCACGCAGCAATTTGAGGATTGCTTTGTAACCATGGGCCCATAAATACAGGCTCTGATGAAAATATTGGCGCTACTTTTACCACGCGCGTAGTGGATCCTAAATATCCTAAACGAATCTTGCTGTAACCAAAAACAGAAGTTGGATCGATTCGGTAGGCATGCAGTAAAACCCGATCAACATTGGCCGCGATTTGTTGGCCTTGTCCCTGGTTAAACCATCCAACATACGTTTCACTCATGCAACTTTGCAAATTGGCCAATGAGTCCACCTTACGCAACATATCAGCGTAGTATCTAAATGCACCAGCGGTATCACAGCCGCAATTTGCAGCTTGAAGGTACTGTGTGCAGTAATAACCGCCGGTTGTTACCGATGCTTGTATCCAAAATTCAAATTCAACATTAAATACATTGAACTTTTCGGTTGCGTTCGTTCTACCGTTATTATAGGGGAAAATTCGATTGGAAAAAAAGCTATAGCTTTCTCCAACAGCACCTATATACTGTATTCCGTATTGATCACGTGCTTTGCGTATAAAGGAAGCCAAAGCAGACACAGTGGTTGAACTGCCGAAGTTTAGCGTATGCAAATCATAAAGTGCCAGGTAGTTGAAAGAACTGTCTTTGGCATATTGCAAAAGACTGTCTTGCTTTTGTGTGCTCGGAAAAATCACATCGAAATCGTTGACGTAAATTCCACGCAATGAAGGCGACTGAGCATTGGCAGCAAATCCACTTAAAAGCGCTGCGAGAATTAGTGAGAAAAGTAGAGTGTGTTTCATTGTACTTTGCTATTCGTTGTTCATTTGTTCAATGACTCAAAGAAACAGCAAGTAGATGCCCTCAAGGGACGATATTCTCCCACTCCGTCACACTGTAAGGAAACAAAGAAATAGAATCGTTAATACTTGAAGTTTTAATCTCAAAAACCTATTTTTTACTATTTATAAGCCTTTTTATGGATTGATAAATGAATTTTATTCTTTGTATTTATTCTATCATCATGTAATGATGACACCTGAATCTTTGATTTTTATTAAATTTAAGACCATGTATAGGTGTAGTCCACCTAATAAATTACTATTTTATCCTATTTCATGCTTATCTGTTTAAGGTAGAATAATTCATCGTGCCTCTATTTTGTAACTTGTACGAGTGATCCACCGGAAGATTGTATTACGCTGCTTTTTCACGATTTTATCCATGATATGTTCATCACCGGGTAGTTACGCTACGCATATTGTCGGTGGTGAAATGTATTACCGGTGGCTCGGTAATAATCTTTATGAAGTGAAGCTGGCTGTTTACCGGGATTGCTTTAATGGCCAGGCTCCATTCGATAATCCCGCATCAATTACGGTCTTTGATGACAACGGAAATGTGATTGCTAATAGCTCAGTTTATATAACTAGTCAGCAACAGGTGCCTGCAGTGTTAAATAGTCCATGTCTAATTCCGCCCACCAACTTATGTTACGAGGTGGCTTATTATGTCTATACTTTATCGTTACCACCACGGCCTGGCGGATATTCTATAGTATATCAACGTTGTTGTAGAAACCAGACAATAATTAACCTGGCTAATGTTTCGACGACCGGCGGAACCTATATTGCAACGATACCAGACTCGTTTGTTGCATACCCCAATTCCAATCCGGTTTTTAATGAGTTGCCACCAACGTTTATTTGTCAGTCGGCTCCATTTGAATTCGATCACTCTGCAACCGATGCTGATGGCGACTCACTTATTTATGAACTTTGTGCGCCATTCAGTGGTGGCAGTCGTCAGACTCCGGCTCCTTCACCGGCTGATCCACCGCCATATTCTCCTGTAGTTTATTCGCCACCCTATTCTGTTTTCAATATGTTGGGTGGCACCCCATTTTCTGTTGATCGATTTACAGGTAAAGTTACTGCTACGCCAGCTACTGCAGGACAGTTTGTTTACGGAATTTGTGTAAGAGAATATCGTAACGGTGTATTGATCGGGGAGAGCAGGAGAGATTTTCAGTTGAACGTTGTATTGTGTCCTACCATTACTGTGGCTTCTATATTTTCGCCCCTAATCGTTTGTGGTTCCTTGTTGGCGGAGTTTGAAAATACGTCTTATAATGCTGCAACCTACAGTTGGGATTTTGGTGATCCTACTACCAGCCTGGATACATCAACCTTATTTAATCCTTCATATGTTTATCCTGATACGGGAATTTATCCCTTGATGCTCATTGCGGCTTCGTCCCTTGATCCGGATTGTAATGATACTGCTTACGGCGAAGCTCGAGTATATCCGGAATTTTTAGCATCATTTTCCACTTCCAATATCCGTTGTAGTCCAGATTTTTCATTCAGCGATCAATCTTTTGGAGCAAACGGACCTGCTAATTTCTGGAGCTGGGATTTTGGTGACGATAGCACCGCATCAATTCCAACTCCTTCCCATAGTTATATATTACCGGGAACCTATGACGTAACATTAATTGCCGCTACTGACTCGGGATGTACGGATACCATCAGTATTCCAATCAACGTATTGGCTGTTCCTGAAATTGATTTTAGTACAGATGTTGATACTTGCAACTATAGCTTGGATATCAGAAATTATACATCCAACGCTGATGAGTATCAATGGTTAATCAATGGCCTTGTAAGCTCTACAGATTCATTGCCACAATTTCAATTGCTGCAAGCCGGTAATTACACCCTAAGTGTAATAGCCACCTCCGATAGTGGATGTGTTGACTCCGATTTCACAACAGTTCAATTGCCGCCTTTACCACGAGCTCAATTTTCCTGGGCAGTCGATCCATGCGACTCCACTGTCAGCTTTTCCAATACTTCTTTGGATGCAAATTCCTATCAATGGGATTTCGGAGATAGTACCTCTGTTAATTCATTTTCACCCGATCATACGTATGAACTGGCAGGTCAAATTCCGGTACAGCTGATTGCAACAAGTTTATACGGTTGTAAGGATACTCTAGCTGATACGATTTTCTTTGTCAGCTATAAGGAAGCTGAATTCAACGCTTTTCAGGATTCTTGCTCAGGGGTTCTGCAGTTTGCTGATATTACCGCTAATGCCGTTGCCTATTTTTGGGATTTTGGAGATGGGACAACATCTACCGAAAGATTTCCTGAGCACAGCTATTTGTTAGATGGAAATTACGATGTCACACTTATAGTGAATGGGGAATATGCTTGTATTGATTCCATTCGTAAGCGCGTCGAATTTGAAAAGCCCAAAGGGGAACGTGTTTTTATTCCTACTGCTTTCACGCCCAACGATGATGGTCTTAACGATTTATTTTCTGCCAGTATTTACAAGCCATGTGAAAATTATTCTATCACCATTTTTAACCGATGGGGTGCAGAAGTATACAGTGCAGAAGATTTGTCGACTGCAATATGGGATGGTCGATTTAATGGTGAACTCGTGCCTTCCGGAATTTATACTTGTATAATAAAAGGAGATACAACGACGCGCTATACTAACGTTTGCGTCATCTATTGATTCAAAATAATATATTACAGTAGTGTATTACAGAGTGCTATAAGTTCTTGCTTTCGGCGACTCAATGGAAAACGTTCGGCGATACTTTTTGATGCTGAGTTTCCTGTTTCCCGGTCGAAATTTTCTACTGCTTGCTTCATTAAATTGATCAATTCGTTACTATCGCGTTTCAATAACTGATAGCCATTTTTTCCGATGATTTCCGGGATAGAGTATACTGCTGATCCAATAGGAATGCAACCGCACAGCATGGCTTCGCAAAGTGCATTGGGAAATCCTTCAGCCATCGATAGTTGCAGGTAGAAACCAGAACGACAGTAATTGTTTCGTAACTCAAAAGCATTCATTGACGGAAGTAATTCAACGTTCTTTGCAACTTGACCGAATGATTCTTTATTGTCGACACCAATGATGACAAACTCAAATTGCGGCAACTTTGGAGCTACTTCGAGAATAAGGTTGACGCCCTTCAATTGTTTTTGAAAGGGGTAATCGAATCCGCTGGAAACAGTAATGAGGCGAAACTTTGATCGCTGCTCATGGTTCTCGCACGTCCAGAAGTCGATATCATAACCGTTAGGAATTGAAGTGTGAGGAGTTGTTAAACCGGGTAGAAATGCTGCAATTCCTTGCTTTGATTTTGCGGCTTCATCATAAATGTAATCGTGAAGCCACAATGATTCGTGCTTTGGAGCAATATGATGCGCCAATTTATACGACCAAGTTGTGAAAACACGTAATACCCGTTTATAAAAATTCCCGTAACGAATAGTAGGATAAGATACACAATCGGTACCGCCAGAGATAATCAGTAATTTTTTTCCGGTGAGTCGTGCTATAATTCCAGGCAGAAAAGAATGATATCCGGCAAACTGACAAACAAAAATCCTTGTATTCGGTAAATACTTAATGATGAAAAAAAGCTGCCGGATGAAAAGTAAAGGAGTAAGTAATTTTGAGGAAGACGAAAAGGAGAAATCGAATACTTCTCCTAATTCCAGAAATATCCTCCGGTCTTTATCTACAAACGATGAACGTCCGGTGTGGAAATAAAGTATTTTGACTTTTTTAAGCATTTCAACCTGATACTATACTCACGGTGAAAATACCTTCAGAAGTGTATTTTTTCTTTGGTAATTTAACTAATCTGTCATCGATGAATAAAAATAATTTGCCCAACACTTGAAAAAACTTTAAAGCTATTTTTTTAATTGTTAAAAATCGAATAGGTTGATCTCCTACTTGTTCTAAGGTAACTCCAAAAGAAATTGTACAATAATAGTCGCATTGAAGAACAGTTAACCCCGCGTTTTTCAATGACGACGAAAGAGAAGATTTGTCTATTACCACATGAATATCATAAACGGGTTTATAGAAAATTTTCTGCAATACACCGGTTGGTCCATTAAGATTTGGAACCGTTGTAATTAAAATGCCTCCGGGCTTTAGAAAGCGTTGGATGGCTTTAAGCACTTCAACGGTGTTTGTAAAATGTTCTACAACACCAAAAGAACACACTACATCAAAAGTTCCAAGTAACTCCTGAGGTGGATTGAATAAATCACCCATTACAATTGTTCCTTCTAATTGATCTCGCTCCAGTATCTTTCGGGTTTGCTCGCAGCCATATTCGGAATAATCAAGTCCGAAAATCTGAAACCCATAATACTTTCTAAAGTAACTTAGCCAAACGGAATTGCCACAACCAACTTCCAATAATCTTTTTTCAGAATTATTGGTGTTCGAAAAAACAGACTTGTAATAATTGTCCAGCTGACGAGGAAGATAGGAGTCCGAAAGTTGGCCATTAAGGTCAATTGCTTTTGGCAAAGAGGTTCCGCTTTTCCAAAAAGCTGTCCAATACGTTTCTCCTGCTTTATCGTTGGTAGTGGTGGAGCGCGACATTCAAATGCTATAAAATTTTATTAAGCAATCCGTTGACAGCGTGCTTCTACGCCATTGCCGCCGATAGCTGCCCAGATGGATGATCCGTTTAAGGATGACAGTTTTTTTTGAATTTGACCGACAGTTCTTAAGTGTTTGTAATAGTCGGTTAACGAGTCGTAACTATCAAGTCGACTCCATTCCAGATGAAAGTTGTAGTCTT
>JBEGUX010000069.1:0-3741 GCA_041178685.1 Bacteroidota bacterium | reverse complement strand
CATAAAAACGCGCATAGCCGGAAGCATTGGCTTTTCCGTAGTAGAGCGAATTCTGCACCAGAGTGGTATTCAGGATTTGAAAGTTCTTTGGAAAGACTTCTACATCAAATTGGAAATCGGTAAAGAATCTATGGGTGATTTTACCTTTTACCGTTGCCTCATGACTATTTTCATCGACTAAGGTGATGCCGTTGAGGTCGAATTCATTTTTTTTGATTGTTACTTTGGAGGAGAAGTTATAACGTGTATTCAGGTAATCGATAGTGGCAGCAGCTTTCCGGAAATCAGCATAGCCTTCAACAACTGGCTCCTCTAATGTGCCTGTAATTTTTAGATCAGCGGAAACTTTACCGCGAACATTCCGAACGACACCATCCATCCATTGTTCAAGCGTATGCAGATAAAAATTATCAGCAACAACATGGAAATCCAGGTTGTCTTCTTTCTTTTTTAGGAAATATCTTCCTTCGGCATCAAACACGCGCGCTGTGCCTTTGTCAATGGCTACGTCAATCCATATTTCATTTGCCTGGTCCTCATAGTCTGTTTTGATTTTAGCCAGACCAAGAGTATCACCATTAATGCAAAATTGATCGACCATCAAGTCTGTTTCTATTCGAATATCATCGTACACATCTCGCAATTGAGCCAATCCACTCGCTGCACCCGAAAATGAAACGCCATCGGCTTTTAAAGCATCGTTCAAATGCGATAGCTGAAAGTTTTGTAAGTCAAGATCGATAATTTTTGTACTGTCGGAAGATATCCAACCGTTTAACATCAATGCTTCATTATTACGGCTGATACCAAACTGATTAAAAGTGATACCGGTCGGATAATAGGAAATTAAATTTCCTTCCGGCATAGTCCACTCCATTCCATCAATGGTGAGAAAGGAGGTGTCCACTGCTAAAGTGAAACTATCAACAGCCTGGAAATTCATATGTCCAATCCATCGCAAGCGATTATCCATAGTCTCCAGATCAGAGAGTCGCAAACGGTAATCAATGCGATTATCATCCACCACTGCGCGTAAATCCAGTTCAGGGATATATCCGTTTTTCGAATAATAAACTGTATCTGCGTAAATGGAAATGTTCATTGAACTTCCCTCGGCAGAAAAGTTGGTTACCAAGTCGTGCCAACGAAATCCGGCATAGCGGATTTCCGGAGAATCGAAATGTATATCGAATGATTTTTGAGCCGCATGAACTGCACCGTATAATCGTGTGGCAGGATCGAAATAGTATTGAGGTAAAAAGTTTTCTGTTACAACAGCTGTATTTTTTAATTCAATAGAAAAGGTGAACTCCTCAGTGGTTGATGCACCTTTTACAGGCAGTAAAACATTTGGTAGATAACGTGGGATAATTTCCCGGAAAGCTGCCGGTAGCTTAGCCAACTCAAAATAACCTTCAAACGAAGCGTCTAAAATATCGGATGCTAACACCAATGAACGCTGTCCATTTTCTAATCGATCCGCATCGAGCTTGACCTGTTTCAGGTAGTACATCTTCTTGTTTACCTGTATGAACGTGTTTTCAATATCAACAACACCCGCTAAGTCATCAATTTTATTACCCGTCAATCGACTGGTAATCGATGTTTTTAAAGTATAAGGTTCATCGAGCTTTACAAGATTTAACTTATCAACTTGAAGCTTATTGATAGTCGCATTAAAGTCAAACACAGGAAGCTTTCCTCTAAAATCCACACCACCATCAAAGGTGAAATCAACATCTTCTTCATGGATATCTACCTTTCCATTGAAGAGTTTCTTGGCGATTTTACCTTCAACATTCACGTTTCGATAAGGATAACCGCGGTAGACTACCAAGCCTACATTTCCTTTTAGTGTTGCATTTACATCGGCGATT
This sequence comes from Bacteroidota bacterium, assembly GCA_041178685.1. Lineage (GTDB taxonomy): Bacteria > Bacteroidota > Bacteroidia > AKYH767-A > 2013-40CM-41-45 > Pollutiaquabacter. The sequence continues at coordinate 1,864 of JBEGUX010000069.1, read as the reverse complement.
TGAAATCCTGAACCATCCACATTGACATCCATACTGATGACACCCAATCCAGGCGTATTGGTAAGTAATCCTACGTCAAATTGATTGGTGTTGAGTTTTCCTTTGTAGGAATATTTATTGGTTTTGCTGTCTAATTTTAAATTGATATCGGATGAAAGATAGCCAATCGCAGTGGTGATGTTTCCGTATGCAACGAAGTCGGTAAAGAAACCGGTAAACTTCCCTTTAAAACTGACATCGCCAAGACAATCGAGGTTGTCAGGAAGTTTCAGCGTTTTTCCTTCCGTAAACGGAAAGTCCGGCACCCATTCAATGTCGCGTGTATTGGTGCGGATTTCTTCGGCCATTACATCCAAGTAAGTTTCGTCGATCTCCGGTAAACCTGTGATTTGAAAATTACCTTTAAAGATGGAGTTTTTACCCCAACGTAAAGCAGCGTTACGGCCTTTAAACTTATCTACCGTTCCTTTAAAATTTCCTTCAAGTTCAATAGTGCGATGGAGCCCCTCCAAATCCGTTGCGAAATAAGCAATATCCCGGAAATCTACTTTCGAAGGGTGAAAAGCTCCACTCCACTTCACTTTGGTAATGAAATCATCAAAATCTTCCCATTCGTTATAACTAAGTGAAATGTCTCCATCAATATGAGAGCCCGCAGTACTGGCATCCAGTGCCGTTACACGTATTTCCGTATTCGAAACTTTAGCTATAGCCGTGAACTCGTCAATTTCAAATCCACTTCTTTCTTTAAACTTCAGTTGATCTATCGCAGCAAAAATGGAGTCGTTGATGAAATGAATATCGTGAAGATCACCGTAGGCATGATGTAGATCGATATGTGAAAAATCTACGCCAAAAGGTATCGGTGCTTCATTGTGATCATGGTAAACGAAACGAAAATTATCGAGTTCAATTTCTTTAACAGTTATTTTCCAAGGCGATGCTGTAGTATCGGTGGTGTCACCGGATGAAAAGTATTCTGTTAGAAAGTAAAGGTTGTCGTGCTCCTGTCCTTTTTGCTGAATGAGATTAAAAAATCCGTTGGTCAATTTTACTTTTCCTACTGCTAACCGTTTATTTTTAGTAGATAAATCATCCACGCGAACTCCGATCTCATCAAAGTAAAACAAGGTGTCTTTGGCCGGCGATTCAACATAAACTTCCTTTAGTACCGCACTGGTGAAAAATCGAATCGAAACCCGTCCGACGCTGATATGACTGTTGGTTTGCGAACTGATATATGATGTAAGTCGGTTGGCCAGCCAGGTCTGAAAGCTATCCGTTTGTACGGCCAAAAACAGCATACCGATCAGGAAAAACAATGTCCCGAAAAACCAAAGCAGTATGCGTAGCGCTTTTTTGATAATTTTGAATTTTTAATCCTCGCCAATACATCAACAACTGTACCCATCAAGTGTCGAAAAAAGATATCTTCATACTTGGCATAGAATCATCGTGCGATGAAACGTCTGCGGCCGTTTTGCACCATGATACCGTGCTCTCCAACGTCATTGCCAACCAGAACCTTGTACACCGCATGTATGGCGGCGTTGTTCCTGAGCTGGCATCCCGTGCTCACCAGCAAAAAATTGTTCCTGTGGTGGAAGAAGCTCTTCGACAAGCAAATATAACCAAAAATGACCTTTCAGGTATTGCTTTTACCCGCGGACCTGGACTCATGGGATCGCTGTTAGTCGGGGTTTCGTTTGCCAAAGCCACCGCTCTTGCCTTGGGAATTCCGATGGTTGAAGTGAACCACATGCAAGGTCACGTACTGGCCCATTTTATTCGTGAGCATAGTGCTCCTGATAAACTTATCCCTCAACTTCCTTTTCTTTGTCTGACCGTTTCCGGCGGACATACA
>JBEGUX010000068.1:0-5577 GCA_041178685.1 Bacteroidota bacterium | reverse complement strand
TATTTACGCGCAAGCGTTCCTCGTATTCGTCGAGACGATAGCCGGCATCATTAAAATAATTCGCGCCAACTACAATATCAAATTGACCGGCTTTGCGCGTATGCAAAGCTGATAATCCGGTGTAACCCTGTAAATCACTTTTCCATTCGTTCAGTGAGTAGGTGGTATCGTTGAGTGTATGAGATGCGTTATCGTAGACACCGCGAAAGAGACTGATCTTCGTGACCGGTTTGTCTACAGGATATTTTGTCCGGAAGTTGATGGTTCCGTTGAGAGCAGATGAACCGAACAAAACGGAAGAAGCGCCTTTCACGACTTCGGCTTGTTCGATGTTTTCGAGCGGAATAAAACTCCATTTAGCATCGCCGGCATCGGCAGCGAGGAGTGGAAGGTCATCGACCATGACTTGGACGCGACTGCCTGCACCATAGCTCCATCCGCTTCCGCCGCGAATGTTAGCTTGTCCGTCTACAACACTTACACCCGGCACCTGATCAAGTGCCTGATCCGCCGAACTTGCAACAGTATTTTCAATAAGATAAGGTTTGAGCACTTCCATAGAAACAGTTACCTCTTCTATACGCTGTTCAAATTTGGAAGCAGAAATCACAACGGTGCCGAGCTCGCGCGATTCGTCCAGCAGTGAAATATTTAGCACAGTAGTTTCGCCGGGTTTTATTTCAACGATGCGCGTTTCGGTGCGGTAGGAAATTAATCGAAATTGAACATTGTGTTTTCCTGCTGGTATGGAAAGGGAATATTCGCCGTTAGCGTTGCTATTTGTTCCAATAGAATCACGAATACTAATCGATACTCCCGCAATAGCCGACTTATTTTCCGCAGTAATTAGCCCTTTTAAAAATCCATTTTGAGCGTTAATAGTTTGACAGCACAGTAAAAATAGCGTGAAAAGAAAAAAGTGTACTGTAATACATGATTGATTTCTCATAGGAAGTTCTTTTGCAATGCGATGGTTTTTTCTTAAATGATTTTTGTGTTTATAAATTGATATTATGTTTTCAATCTTGTAACAAAACTGTAATATTTTATTCATTCTGATAACAATCGGTTAATCATGGTAACATCAGGATAAACATTAGATAATGAATTTTAAAAATACGTGATCGGTATTTCAGGCATCTTTGGCCACTGAAAAATAATCAAAAAACCGATAAAACCATGAACAAGATCATTACTACACTTTTCATCCTTTTTTGTGCATTGACCTCATTTGGACAAGGCCTGGAAGATGTTATCGTCGAAAAATACTACGTATCAGATGCCTCAGATGCTGCCGGAAGTTCCGGGATTTTACCTGTTGGCTCTGTTACTTATCGTGTATACATCGACTTATTCCCGGGATATAATTTTCAAGCGCTTTATGGCGTAACAGGTCACACTATGTCTGTTGCAACGACGACTACCTTCTTTAACAACGAGGATTATGGAAATACGAGTCCAAACAGTATCAGCGCTACCAATGTTCGTAAGAACACAACCATGCTTGACTCATGGTTTTCAGTTGGTGCGACTTGTAATGGAAAATTAGGCGTACTCAAGGATGAAGATACCGATGGTTCGGTCGGTAATGCGAATAGCCTTTTGCTTAATGCAGATCCTACAGCAGGAATTCCGGTTAGTGCCAATGATGGTATGATTCCAGGGACACCCCTTGCAGTAACTTTTGTTGGGTTGAACAATACAGGCAACGGTGATCTGGCGGTTTTTGATGGCATTAGTCAAACGGGTAACCTCTTCACTACAGACAATGGATCTGTTGCTGCATTAGGCGGTGTTACCGGACCAACGGCAACTAACCGAGTACTTGTTGGACAATTTACTACGGACGGAGATTTATCATTTGAGTTGAATGTACAAATTGGTACTCCTTCAGGAGGTGTTGAGCAGTATGTTGCATCCAATCCAACTGCAGGAGAAATTCAGTTTGGTGCATTGACATATAATTCTGCATCTACAAGTATTCAGGACCAACTTGAAAAACGTTCTGCAGTTACAGTTTATCCTAATCCAACCTCAGGAGTAATTTATTTGCAATTGAATAAAGATATGGCAACATCAATGACTTACGAGGTGCATAATATATCCGGTGCGGCTATAGAGCCTGCTAGAATTGTTGACCAGTCTACTTCAATGCGCGATAGAATTGATTTGAGCCTTCAGCCTGCAGGAGTATATTTTATTAATTACACATCAGGTACAGAAAGTGGCGTAGTAAAGTTCGTCAAGTTCTGAATATAGTCCTGCTATTACTACTACGACCAATATCTCTATTTATGTGCCGTTTTCTCATTGGATTCTTGATCGCACTTTGCGCTTTTCATTTGCCTATCGAATCAATTGGCCAATGTACTATCCGCGGAAAAGTTGTTGATGAAAACGGTGAATCATTACCCGGAGCTGTTGTCTCACCTAAAAACGATCCATCGAAGGGGACAGTAACGGATTTGGATGGCAACTACTCACTGAGAGTTTCAGACTCAACTCGACAAGCGGCCATTGTTTTCTCGATGGTGGGACTCCAAAAGTCTGAAGAGATCATTGATTTGGTTAAGGGTGGTGTAGTACTTCATAACGTAATACTCTACCTGACAGCTCAACAGATTAAAGAAGTCGAGATATCCGCAAAAGCGGTGAAAGCGAGTGATTTTTATTACGAAACGATAAAGAAAAAATCAGCATCCTCTATTGATTACATTTCGTCTGAAGTCATTAAAAAGACGGGTGATAATACTGTTACTGCCGCAATAGCGAGAGTTTCCGGAGTTTCTACCAACGGAGCACTAATTACCGTTAGAGGTATTGGAGATCGATACGTTCGTACAACGATTAACGGATCCCGAATTCCCACATTGGATCCATTTACCAATAATATTCGCCTGGATCTTTTTCCTACCGGGTTGGTGGATAATATTGTACTAACAAAGACTGCGTCGCCGGAACTGCCGGGTGACTGGGCCGGTGCCTATATCTCGGTGCAAACAAAGGATTATCCTGAGCAGCTTTCCGTAGGTGTGGAGACTACTTTTGGTTATAATACACAAAGTACCTTCAGAGATGTATTATCATCCGAGCGAAGCAAGACAGATTGGTTGGGCTATGATAAATCACTTCGTGAAAGGTCACACGATAATTTCAATCTTGCCTATCAAGCTCCTACGCCTTATCAGCAATTTGTTGCTCTGGGACTTTATGATTATTACCGTGCATTGGGAGTTTCAGAAAGTAATTGGGGACTGGGTACGCCAACAGGCGATACATATTACCGATTAGGACTTGTACAGTTGGGTTTATTAGCGCCGGCGCAAATTGAAGATATATCAGCGGTTCAGGCTGCTGTTGCGCTTTATGAAAGTGAGGGATACAGAAATCAAGCATTCAATATTATTAATGCGCCCGCAGCAGCCACTGGTCAATCGTTTTCAAATAACTGGAATACGATGAACCGTGTTGCGCCCTTGAATTTTAGTCAGTCGTTTAGCATCGGAAATCAGGCAACATTGTTTGGCAAGACAGTTGGTTATCTTTTTGGTTTTCGCTACAGCACAAGTACTGTAAGCGATCCTAATTCTACGGCAGCACGTGCAAGTGTGGCACAGGATCCTAGCGGTGAGCTTGTTCCTTTTGTTGCTTCCAAAGCCAATCAGAATGTGAGTCGTGAGACGAATGGCTGGAGTGCCTTGCTCAATGTAGCAATGAAGTTAAATAGTAATAATACTATTTCTTTCCTGGTGATGCCGAACCTCACCGGCGTTAATAATGTACGCTTTTCCGAAGACCGTCAGGATCCTACTAATTATGTGCTTACCAATAGTCAGTTTTATGAACAACGTAAGCAGCTCATTTATCAGTTGAGTACAGAGCATTACTTGCCGGAGTCAAAAATTCGAATGACGTTTTCCAGCTCATACACAGACGGAAAAAGCAAGGCGCCGGATTTTAAAAATGTGCAATACTTTTTGGATCCGATCAGTAACGGTTATTTGATTGGAGGAAATATCGGTGATGGTATCCATCGCTACTACAGATACCTGACGGATAATGTATGGGATAATCGCTTTGCGATGGAAAAGCCAATCTTTGATAAAGAAGGTCTGATACGTAAAATCGGAGCTGGTGTTTCTGCGGATTTAAGTTATAAGCAGAGTGGGCAATACGATTACTTTATCAATTTCGGACCTTTTTCCAGATTAGATCTTGTAAATAACGATTTGGATCAACTTTTTGCTCCATCTAGTTTTGCTTTAGGAACCTATACAGATCAGAACGGAATAGTTCAGAGCACTCTTGATGCTTATTATGGAGTTTTTGATTCACCGGCAAATTTCACTTTCGGAAGAAGTAATATTTATTCGGGGTATTTGATGACAGATTATGCGTTAACGAAGCGTTGGCGTTTTGCAGGAGGTTTGCGCGTTGAGCGAGCTGAAATATTTACCGATGTAGTGCTGTTTGATTCGCTGGGCTATGCTCCAAATGACCCGCGTCGCTCTTATAGCTTAAGTTATCCACTTGCGAACCCCGGTGAACTTTCAGAAACGAATTTTTTACCGAGCCTGAATGTAGTTTACAGATTTAACGATTCAGAGGAGCTGCCTATGAATTTGCGTTTAAGCTATAGTCATACAGTTGCTCGCCCAAGTATTAGGGAGTTGTCAGATATTGCGCAGTTGGATTACGAATTCCGTTCTTTCGTTTTCGGTAACTCTGATTTGAAAACAGTTCGTGTGGACAATTATGATTGTCGCTACGAATTTTATCCACGTACAGGATATGACTTTTCTGTAAGTTTATTTTATAAGAAATTCAGAGATCATATTGAAATTGTAAAGTCAGTCGGACTCACATGGCAGAACGTCGATAATTCTTACGTCGCCGGTTTTGAATTGGAAGGACATTGTAAGTTACATCCGACAGTTGATCTAACGGCAAATATTTCGGTCGTAAAATCAGAAACAGAGTTCGTTCGTAAACGCCTTGATCTAAGTGATGGGGTAAAAACCTATTTCCCGCTTGACACCGTGCGTCGTCCTATGTTTGGACAAGCACCGTATGTGTTTAATGCTATCTTGACGTACACTCCGGAAAAATACGGACTTGCTTTCACAGTCAGCTACAATTTGCAAGGACCGCGTCTTGTCATTGCTTCTGATGTTAAAGAAGTGCCGGATATTTATGAATTGCCAAGGAATGTAATTGACATTAAAGCCACTAAAAAATTAGGAAATCATTTTACAGCCAGTCTGACTATTAAAGACTTGCTAAATGCTCCAATCCGGCGGAATTATAATTATCAGGATGGCTTTGAATTGGATTTCGACTACTTCCGTTTTGGAACGATCATTCAGGCTGGTATTACCTATAAATTGTAACACATGGTGAGTAAAAAATTATTTAGTCTTGTGTCGCTCTTAGTTTTGATGACATTTACGCTTCGTGCACAGGTAGAAAATGTTATTGTTGAGCGATATTACGTTTCGGATGCTTCCGATGCTACAGATACCATTGGTGGCGGTTTGGCTGCAGGTTCTGTAACTTATCGAATATATATTGATTTGA
>JBEGUX010000067.1:0-3472 GCA_041178685.1 Bacteroidota bacterium | reverse complement strand
AAATCATCGGCATGAAGAAATTCTCGAAGTGGTTTACCACTTCCCCAAACGGTAACATTATCGTTTCCTGCCTCTTTGGCCTCGTGGAATTTACGAAGTAGCGCAGGTAATACGTGTGAATTTTCCAGGTCGTAATTGTCATTAGGGCCGTAAAGATTGGTAGGCATCACCGAAATAAAATTACAGCCGTATTGATCACGATAGGCTTCACATAGTTTAATACCGGCAATCTTAGCAATGGCATAAGGCTCATTGGTTGATTCCAGTAATCCTGTCAAAAGGTATTCTTCTTTCAGTGGAACCGGTGCATTTTTAGGATAAATACAGGAAGAACCAAGAAAAAGTAATTTTTTTACTTTGTACTTATAGGCCGAATGAATGACATTTAACTCTATAGCTAAGTTGTCATAAATAAAATCAGCCCGGTAGATATTGTTAGCATGAATTCCACCGACCTTGGCTGCTGCAAGAAAAACATAATCAGGCTTTTCATTTTGAAAAAAGCTGTCAACAGCTGCTGGATTCCGTAGGTCTAAATCACCGGATGTACGTGTTATAATATTGTCAAATCCATCTGCCAGTAATTTACGGTGGATGGCTGATCCAACCATTCCACGGTGACCGGCGACGAATATTTTGTCAGCTTTATTCATGGTAATTTAGGACTTTATGTCCGCCATCCTGAAGGAATTTATCTTTACTAAAAAGGGTTATATCCGCATTCACCATCTCTTTGATTAACGCGTCAAGATCGTACTTAGGTTTCCAGTTCAGTTTCTGCTGTGCTTTGGTAGCATCGCCTAACAACAGTTCTACTTCTGCAGGCCGGAAATAGCGGGGGTCGATTTGAACCACGACATCACCCGGTTTTACTTTGCAGTCCTTTCTATTGCACGATATCAAAATACCTTTTTCATCCGTACCGCTTCCTTTGAACTCGATTTCCATGCCGGCTTCACGGAAAGCGCGCAAGATAAATTCACGAACAGAAGTGGTTTTTCCGGTAGCGATGACAAAATCTTCCGGTTTCTCTTGCTGTAACATTAGCCACATAGCTTCCACGTAATCTTTAGCATGTCCCCAGTCGCGCTTCGCATCGAGATTACCCATGAACAACTGCTTTTGTAATCCTAATGCTATTCGTGCTACGCCACGTGTAACTTTTCGCGAAACGAATGTCTCACCACGCAATGGTGATTCATGATTAAAGAGAATTCCGTTTACGGCAAACATATCATAGGCTTCTCGATAATTCACTGTAATCCAGTAGCCGTACAATTTAGCTACAGCATAGGGTGAACGTGGGTAAAAAGGTGTGCGCTCCGTCTGCGGCGTCTCTTGAACGAGTCCGTATAACTCGGAAGACGAAGCTTGATAGATCTTGGTTTTCTTGGAAAGTCCGAGCAACCGTACCGCTTCAAGAATTCGTAATGGTCCGAGTCCGTCTGTGTTGGCTGTGTACTCCGGCGTTTCAAAGCTAACTTTCACGTGCGACATAGCCCCAAGATTATAAATCTCGTCGGGCTGAACTTCCTGGATGACGCGGATAAGATTAGTACTGTCGGTCAAATCGCCGTAATGCAACTTTAGACGGACATTTTTTTCGTGGGGATCCAGGTAGAGATGATCAATCCGCTCAGTATTGAACAGGGAACTTCGGCGTTTAATGCCATGGACTTCATACCCTTTTTCCAACAGTAATTCGGCAAGGTAGGCGCCATCTTGTCCGGTAATGCCGGTGATTAATGCGGTTTTCATCGATTTTGATTGCGTAAAAATCCTTCAACAATTAAAAGGATACTGTCATCAAATATAAAAAATTATTGCCTTTTTTGCAGATAAAAAGCGAAGTAGATACTATGCGAACTATTGTTTTTGCAACCAATAATAACGGTAAACTGAAAGAAGCACGACAGCTTTTCCCGGCAGAAATTAAGGTTCTTTCGTTGGCTGATATTGGTTGTGAGGAAGAACTTCCTGAGACTGGAAATACCTTGGCCGAAAATTCATTGCAAAAGGCTCGTTATGTATTTGATAAATACGGTTGTGCTTGTTTTGCGGACGACACCGGGTTAGAGGTGGAAGCATTAAACGGACGCCCTGGTGTATTTTCTGCTCGCTATGCAGGCTTGAATGCTCATCCGATGGATAATATTGTCAAACTGTTGTACGAATTAAAAGGGGAGACTAACCGCAAGGCGCGGTTCCGTACAGTAATTACGGTAGTAGGTTTGACCAATGATGATAGTTTCAATCCATCTTGTGATATTTTTGAGGGGGAAGTGAATGGTAGTATCTCAGAAAATACTTCCGGTGAATCAGGGTTTGGTTATGATCCAATTTTTATACCTGATGGCTTTCATCAAACTTTTTCTGAAATGCCTTCCTCGGAAAAAAACAGGATTAGTCACAGGGGGATTGCCGTGCGTAAAATGAACGACTGGCTCGTAAAGATTATTTAGCGTTGCTAACCTTTGCTGCAATTCGGGTTGCATAATAAAAAAGACCGAGTAGGGCGAGAAAATAGCCAGCAAACAAAGCGGTGTATAAATGCGTCCAACTTGTAATGTATTTTTCAATCAAGAAGACGAGAATTACAGAAACGAAAGTTATACAACAAAAAACCAAAGCTACTTGCTTATCACTCAAGCCAAGGTAAACAAGGGCATGTGTTGTATGATCTTTTCCACCCACAAATGGAGATTGTCCTTTTGCCAGGCGGTTTATCGTTACACATGTCGTATCAATTATGGGCATGATAAAGACAAGCATTGGTAAAAGGAGATTCCTGGCACTGATGAGATCACCGCTCGGCGGCGCTTCGTTCCAAAAAAGTTTTATTCCTATAGCGGCTAAAAATACACCAATGAACTGACTGCCGGTATCGCCCATATACATTTTTGAAGGGTGCCAATTGAAGTAAAGGAAGCCGGTTAAAGCAGCAATAACACCCGTGAGAATGATGAAGTAGACAGAATTGAGTTCGTGGTGGAAAACAAGTACGGTTAATGCTGACAGCATGATAGAAATGGAAACCGTTGTTGTGATGGCGTCCATATTGTCTAACATATTTAGTGAGTTCATGATGCCAACCACCCAGAAAATAGTGATTAGATAATTAATCGGCTCAATGTAAGAGATGGAGATTTGTGTACCGGTAACCATTAGAATGATGCCGCACGTCACTTGTGTAAGAAATTTTAAGATAGGCTTGGTGTTGTATGCATCGTCTGCGAGTCCGAGGAGAAACCCTAGCATAGTGGAAAGTAAAATCCCAATAAACTCTTTACTAAGAAATACTTGGTTGCTATCAAAGAAAATTGAGTAGGTGATAATGGAGAGGAGGAAGATTATATAGAAAGAGAATCCACCAACAGCCGGTTTGGATTGCGTTCCCCAACGAATAATGGTATCATCCTGATTACGAATCCCAAGTGTTTTTACAAACCGTAAAAAGATCCTGTTTATCAGG
>JBEGUX010000066.1:0-2765 GCA_041178685.1 Bacteroidota bacterium | reverse complement strand
TCCAATCCACGGCATCCGGATTCGCGTGTATATCGATCTATAATATACTCGATAACTTTCGGCTGAAGTTTTAGTTGATCTTTTTTCAATCCGTGTGCCTCAAGTTGTTTGGGTAACAAATGTTTTACAGCAATCTGTACCTTTTCCTCCAATGTGTAACCATTGATCTCAATGATCTCCATGCGGTCCAGTAATGCTGGCTGAATGCGACTCAATGAGTTGGCGGTAGCAATAAACAAGACATTGGATAAATCATAACCAACTTCCAGGTAATTATCATAAAATGTATTATTTTGTTCAGGATCGAGCACTTCAAGTAAAGCCGAGGAAGGATCGCCGTGAAAATCGTTGCCTAATTTATCGACCTCATCGAGAACAAAAACCGGATTGGATGATTTTGATTTCCGCAAGTTCTGAATAACTCGACCGGGCATCGCACCAATATAGGTTTTACGATGGCCACGGATCTCAGCTTCATCGCGCAATCCGCCGAGTGACATACGAACGTATTTTCTTCCCAGCGCTTTGGCGATGGATTTACCAAGTGATGTTTTACCGACGCCCGGAGGTCCATACAAACACATTATCGGCGATTTCATATCACGCTTCAACTTTAATACGGCGAGGTATTCAAGAATACGTTGTTTTACTTTTTCCAAACCATAGTGATCCTTGTCGAGGACCTTTGTGGCGTGTTTCAGATCGAAGTTGTCGTTGGTAAACTCATTCCATGGCAAATCAAGCATCAACTCCAGGTAATTCAACAGTACGGAATATTCAGCAGCAGCGGGATTCATTCGCGAAAGACGATCGCATTCGCGGTTAAATACTTCTGCCACTTCTTTTGACCATTGCTTTGTACGGGAACGCTCACGCAACTCCATGACTTCACGGTCAGGATTAGTGCCACCAAGCTCTTCCTGAATGGTACGCAACTGTTGGTTGAGGAAATACTCGCGCTGTTGCTTATCGATATCAACACGGACTTTATTCTGGATCTGATTCTTCAGCTCCAGCATTTGCAATTCTTTGGAAAGATGCTGAAGGACATTCGTTGCGCGATTCTTATGATCAGCAATTTCCAGCAGCTCCTGCTTCTTCTGAACGTCCAGATTCATGTTGGACGAAATGAAGTTGATCAGAAAGGATGGGCTTTCAATATTCTTTATGGCAAAAGCGGCATCCGAAGGAATGTTTGGCGAATGTTGAATGATTTGAAGAGCAAGATCCTTCAACGAAGCTACTGTCGCCATGAATTCCTTGTCTTCCAAGGTTGCAGGAAACTCGGTCATTGGCCGAACTTTACATGTGATGTAGGGCTCGGTTTGGATCTGCTGCTCTATTTCAAATCGACGTTTTCCCTGTATGATGATTGTTGTATTACCATCAGGCATACGCAACATCTTGAGAACGTTGGCAACGGTTCCCACACGATGTAGGTCTTCCAGCTTAGGATCTTCAATGGAAACATCCTTTTGCGCAATCACGCCAATTATCTTATCGCCCTTGTAAGCATCTTTGATCAGATTAATAGACTTATCGCGACCTACTGTTATTGGAATAACAACGCCGGGAAAAAGAACTGTATTGCGAAGAGGGAGAATGGCAAGCACTTCAGGAATTTCCTGCTGGTGCATCGACTGCTCATCTTCCTGTGAAAGTAAAGGGATAAACTCCGTTTCATCGTCGAGAATATTCATCAAATTAAACGGGTAATCCGGATTTTGCGATTGATTCATAATAGTATACAGAGATTGTCAGCTAATGGACATTGTGGCAGTAATTTCCGCCACATTTTAGCAATTTCCAAAGGTCGAATTTCGTGCCATTATTTAAAAACTGACAAACCAGGTTATTTAAAAATCCATAACCGATCGAACAATTAATTGTTGTTAATTAGTGAGCTGAATTAGTATTGAAATTATCACTTTGCTTAAATAGTTTTATAATATTGATTTACAATATTTTATAATACTACAAAGGAATGTTAAACACGCTATTAAATTGGGGTTTTTGCGCGAAATCGAGTAGGTTTGCATTTCTATCATTATGACACAAAGTCAACTGTCTAAAAGGGTTAATAACCTGTCGGAAAGCCAGACCATCGGAATGGCCAAAAAGAGCCGTGAAATGGTGGCACAAGGTATCGATGTCATCAACTTAAGTCTAGGCGAGCCCGATTTTATCACTCCTGATCACATTCGTGAAGCGGCTAAAAAAGCCATCGATGACGGATTTACATTTTACCCTCCGATTGCCGGTTTTCCTGAATTGCGCAAAGCAATCTCCGAGAAATTCAAACGCGAGAATGGATTAGACTACAAGCCGGATCAAATTGTCGTTTCTACCGGTGCGAAACAATCCATAGCCAACGTTGTACTTAGTCTTGTCAATCCCGGCGACGAGGTGATCATGCCCATTCCATATTGGGTGAGTTATGCAGAAATTGTAAAGTTGGCAGAAGGAATTACGGTGCCGGTCATAACAACCTTGGATTCTAACTTCAAGATATCGCCGGAGCAATTGGAAAAAGCAATTACGCCGAAAACAAAGCTGATGATTTTCTCATCGCCTTGCAATCCTACGGGCTCCGTATATACACAAGCAGAGCTGGAAGGATTGGCCAAAGTGCTCGAAAAATATCCGCACGTGTATGTGCTCTCCGATGAAATCTACGAGCACATCAACTTTATCGATCATCATGCCAGCATCGCTTCTTTCGCATCCATCCGCGATCGGGTTATTATTGTAAACGGTGTATCTAA
>JBEGUX010000065.1:0-3257 GCA_041178685.1 Bacteroidota bacterium | reverse complement strand
TTCTCTGTATTTTGGCTAGCCGGAAATCACAATAAGCGTTTCAAAGCGTTCATTTCTCATAACGGCGTTTACAATATGGAAAGTATGCTGGCTACGGAAGAGATCTTCTTTTACCAACACGAGAATCAGGGCTTTCCTTGGGATACACCAAAACCCAAAGCATATACGCAGTTCTCACCCAGCAATTATGTGGGCAAGTGGGACACACCAATTCTAATTATTGCCAACGAAAAAGATTACCGTGTACCATACAACCAGGGTTTGGAAGCTTTTACTGCTGCAAGATTACGTAACGTACCGGCACAGTTGCTTTCTTTTCCGGATGAAAACCATTGGGTACTAAAACCGCAGAATAGCGTGCTTTGGCAGCGTGTTTTCTACAATTGGCTCGATAAGTATTTAAAATAGGGAATTACGGTTTTTAAGCCTTTAATTGGTATAAATCAGGAAAAACTCTATTTTTGCAGCCCACTTCAGTATAGCTTGGCTGTACTGAAAAATTGCCCAGGTGGCGAAATTGGTAGACGCACCACTTTGAGGGGGTGGCGGGAAACCGTGCGAGTTCGAGTCTCGCCCTGGGCACTCCGTTTACCGGGGCGGTAGAAATACCGCCCGGCTCGTAGAGCCGAACCAAAGTATGCCCGGGTGGCGAAATTGGTAAACGTTGCGGTCTCAGAAGCCGTTGGAGTATATCCTTGAGAGTTCGAGTCTCTCCCCGGGCACGCGCATCAACCCTGTCACGAGAAGACAGGGTTTTTTTTACCTGCTGTTTTTCATCCATTCCCATATTCATTTCTATCGTTTTGCCAATAAATTTTGTACTTCGGCTGACTACAGCTGTATTTTCGACTGAATAGTCAATGGAGAATACCATGAGCACACACGAACTACATCAGTTGATTCACCAACAAGGAATTTTTCAATTCTTCGACGGTCGCCAGGAAGAGGGAATGATTATTTCCCGCTATAATATCCGGCAAGGTCGTGTGGAATATTACTTTATTCCGAATAGTAAATTGGAAGATTATATGAAGGCAAACGCCAACCATACTTCGGATGCTCATCTTCGTTTCGGCAATGAAGTAGATGTCGCAAATATTGCGAAGTTTCGCCGTTTAGTTGCTTAAAGGATTAGTCCTGGCATTGGAAGTACTATTTATTGATTAAATTGGGGCATTATTTACGACTCCAATAATGTCCGGCGATTTTCACGAAAAGAGTTACTCCAGGCACCAGCATTCGTATCACAACTTAGTTGTTGATTCGCCTGAACTTTACCGTGATTGGTTTCTTAAAGACAATGCAGACTTCTGGCGGCATCGCCGAAAGCTGAATTTCATCCTTCCTTTTCTTGAGCAGGATCCCGCTAAAACATGGCTTTGTATTGGCGATGGTAGATATGGTACTTCAGCTATGTACATTGACGCCAAAGGCGGCATTGCTACTGCAACCGATATTACGGATCAGTTGCTTCAGAAGTCCTTTGAGGCAGGCTTGATCAAGAGGATGGCCATTCAAAATGCGGAAGCAATTTCATATGACGATAATAGTTTCGACTATGTCTTCTGCAAAGAGGCTTACCATCATTTTCCTCGTCCATTCGTTGGCATGTATGAAATGCTTCGCGTAGCACGAAAAGCAGTATTACTCATTGAACCCCGTGATAGCGCTTTGCTTCCTTTGCCGCTGAAATGGTTCCGTCAATTCAAGAATTCTATTAAGAAAGTTATTGGCAAGACGGTTTACGCGCCGGATCATTTCAACTACGAAGAGGTGGGCAACTATGTTTATGCGATGGCTGAGCGAGAATTTGAAAAATTAGCATTGGGTATGAATCTTCCCGTAGTTGCTTTCAAAGCCTTTGATGATGTTTACTATCCCGGCGTAGAGCAGGAGAGAGCTTCAACAGATTTTCCATTATTCCGGAAAATGCAATGGGAACTTAAATTGCTTTCCTTAAAAAGAGTACTTGGATTTCACAGCAGCAACTACTTGGTAACGGTTGTCTTTAAACAGGCGCCGGATAACGAATTGATCGTCCGGTTACAACAGTTAGGTTACCAAGTAAGAAATTTACCCAGGAATCCGTACGCCTGAACGTAAGATTAATTGTTCAGCATCACCGGCATCACCAGCATCAGAATGTCTTCGCCAGCCTTTGCGCTTTCGCCAGGTGTTAAAATTCCGGCTCGGTTAGGTGCAGACATCTCTATACAAATCTGATCATTGTCGAGATTAGAGAGCATGTCCATCAAGAAACGTGCATTAAATCCAATCTCCATGTCTTCTCCGGAATAATCACAACCCAATCGCTCATTGGCTTCATTAGCAAAATCAAGATCTTCGGCACTGATCTGCAATTCGCTGCCATTAATGCGTAAGCGAACCTGATGAGTAGTCTTGTTAGAGAAGATGGCAACACGCTTCACTGAATTGAGCAGACGTGTACGCTCAATAGTTAGTTTGTTTGGATTGTCGGTAGGAATAACTGCTTCATAGTTAGGGTAACGACCATCAATCAAGCGGCATGTAAGTGCAAAAGTGCCAAACTCAAAATGTGCGTTGTTATCGTTGAATGCGATGCGTACCTTACCTTGCTCCGATGACATGATATTCTTTAGCAGGTTCAGCGGTTTCTTCGGAAGAATAAATGCTCCTTCACTTTTAGAGGTTACGTCGGTACGACGATAACGCACCAGCTTGTGAGCATCAGTGGCAACAAATGTTAATCCGTCTTTGCTAAACTGACAAAATACCCCTGACATTACCGGACGTAATTCATCGTTACCCGTTGCAAACAGTGTTTTGCTGATGGCTGTAGACATTAATTCTGAATCCACTTCCAGTGACTTGGAGCCATCCATAGCTGGCAGTCGGGGAAATTCCTCTCCATCAAATCCTGTGAGCTTGTATTTACCGTTGTCAGAAACAATTTCAATGTTGAATTGCTTCTCATCTACTACAAAAGTTAGCGGATGATCCTGGAAAGTTTTTAGTGTCTCCAATAAAATTTTGGCCGGAACGGCAATCTTTCCACTCTGTTTTCCTTCCACCAACTCAATCTGTGTCGTCATCGTCGATTCCAAATCAGAAGCCGATGCTGTAAGTGTTCCTTTTTCAACAACAAAAAGAAAATTGTCGAGAATCGGTAATGGATTACTGGAATTCAAAACGCCACTGATCTGTTGCAGTTGTTTTAGAATTTTGGAGCTGGAAACGATGAATTTTAATGCCATAGCGAAGTGGTCGTGATTGAG
>JBEGUX010000064.1:0-14290 GCA_041178685.1 Bacteroidota bacterium | reverse complement strand
CCCATCGAAATACATATCCAACTGATGGTACGAATTATAATACGGAGCTTGTGATTTACCCTCTTCAGCACGAATTAAGGTCAGTTCTTTATCTTCGACCATGTACTTCAAACTAAGACTTGGATGATAAATAGAATCGTTGTCCAAATAAAATGTAACAGCTGCCACATCGCTTGTTACCCGGTCCTTACGAATTACAAATCCTTTTGAAGCCGACTGAAAAAACGGTTTATTATCACGCTGAATGGAAATGTAAGCCAATCGCTCTGCATTTCCGGAGCCGATAACCCTGTTACCATGCAAAGAAAAACCACCGGAGTAATCGATTCCGGGAACAATGTTTTTTATCACCAAATCAGCCGTATAGGATTCAAAGCGTGGATATGTTGCGTTCTCAGTAGTTACATTGGCTAAAATCTTATCCGTATATCGCCCAAGTAACGGCTGTTTGAAATATGCCGCATAATAAAATGTGGTGGAATCGGCAATGAAATCACTGCCGGTAATATCAATCTCGTAAGAGGACAATTCCGCGCGAACAGCATTTATATCCCAACCAGCGCGGAGCCAGTTTACGCGACCGGCATTTCCTTTGAAAGAATTCCGCGTAGGATAAAAAACACCGTTGGTTGAATATATAATAGAAGAATCATTTTTAGAAACACAGATAAGATCGGTCGACGGAAAAACTATGCAGGGAAGCGAATCCACTTCAAAGCGGTAATTACTCACCGTGGCATACCATTTAGTAGAAGCTGATTCATACAAAGTATTGTCGCGAAAAAGTAAATTACAAGTAGCGATATAATTGGAAAAGTATTTAGCAGGCAACTGCAACAACTTATCGATGCTAGTCTGCCAGTTGGAAAAGCTGTCAGCCGGCTGCGCTGAATTGGCAAAGCTGATTAGCGCACCAAGGTATTTAGCAAAATCAGGAAATGCCTTCATGCGTTTTTTAAGCATGGCATTGCTGGTCTTGATGATGGACTGTTGTTGCGTCTGATTGTACTTTCCGCCATTCCACACCAACAAGAATTCTTCCATGATTTTCTCACCGGCTTTCTTATCAGACTCAACCAATAGTTGCTGCATTTCTGCAGAAAACTTAGCAGGGTCATTACTGAATGAACGTAGAGTTTGTCCGAACGACGAAATGCCGGTAGTAAGCAACACTGTTAGAAGGAAATATCGAAAAAGGATAGTCATGGTTATTATTGTATGGTTTTAACGAAAGAAAGCATCATCCAATTGTCCTGCTCCAGCGATTGATACGGCGAAAGTCCAAGTTCCTGCGCTTTGGCCGAGATGACAGTTTTATCTTGCGTAAGAAAACCGCTCATAAAAAGAACCCCACCATTTTCAAGCGAATCAACGTAAGCGTGCATATCATGTAGTAAAATATTACGATTGATATTTGCCAAAATATGGGAAAACTTTTTTCCCGAGATCAATGAAGAATTTCCTTTTAACGTTTGAATTTGGTTGCAATTATTCCGTTCACAATTTTCTTGCGAATTCTCTACTGCCCAATCATCGATATCAATAGCAAGTACTGCATTTGCGCCCAACTTTTCAGCAACTATCGCAAGCACGCCCGATCCACAACCCATATCCAGCACATTGGTGTTGGGCCAATTTATATCCAGCATGGCCTGAATCATCAGCGAAGTTGTAGGATGGTGCCCGGTGCCAAATGACATCTTAGGTTCAATTACCAAATCCATTAAATTTGCTGAAGGTGCCGGATGAAATGGAGCACGAATGGAAACCCTGTTGGCAATAATTACGGGAGAAAAACTACTTTCCCAAACTGCGTTCCAATTTTGATCCGGGATGAGCTCCAGCGACCAACCCGTACCTGTAAATTCTTCATCAATTGTTTCGATACCGGATCGTATTTCAGCTTCGCTTGCAGCTGCTACTGGAACGTATGCTTTCAATGTTCCCGTTTCTTCTTCAAACATTTCAAAACCTTGATCACCAAGAAAAGCAACTAACAGTTCAGCCTTTTCTTCAGCAACATGGAATGTGGCACAAAAGTAGTTCATGCTTGTCCCCTTCCTTTGGCTTCGCAAGCATTGATGATCGATAAAAAATCTGCGACTTTTAACGACGCACCGCCAACCAATGCGCCGTCGACATCAGCTCCTGAAAAAAGATCCTTTGCGTTGGCAGCAGTCACACTTCCACCATAAATAATTCGAATCTTATCGGCTGCATTAGTATAGTGCTTGCTGATTAAATTCCTAATAAAGGCATGCATCTCTTGAGCCTGAGCTGCCGTTGCCGTTTTGCCGGTACCAATAGCCCATACGGGCTCATACGCAATTATCATCTCCGACATTTGATCTTCCGTAAGATGAAACAATGCTTCCTCCAATTGTACTTTAACTATTTCCAACTGTTTATTTGATTCACGATCAGGCAATCGTTCGCCACAACAAAAAATGGGTGAGATTCCGTTTTCCAGGGCGCAATTTAATTTGGCTGCCAGCAGCTTATCGGTTTCAGAGAAATACTCGCGACGTTCGCTATGGCCGATTATGACAAAATCAATTCCTATTGACGATAACATAGCCCCTGAAACTTCACCGGTAAAAGCGCCTTGCTCTTTCTCGGATAAATTTTGGGCAGCTACAGAAATACAATCGCGATGACCAACACGGCGCAGGACATCCTGTAAATAAACGAAGGCCGGAGCAAGAATAATTTCACAAGAGATATCTTCATTCACTCCGGCGGCAATAGCATCCGACAAGGTCATCGCTTGTGCGTAATTTAAATTCATCTTCCAGTTACCGGCAACAATTTTCTGTCTATTCATGGCTTAATTTTCTTCAAGTTGATATTCGAATTCGCGGATCCAACCAGGCATTGATCATATCTGCCAGTATGTTGAGTAGAATAAAGATGAACGAAACAAGCAACACTACTCCCATCACCACCGGAAGGTCATAATTTTCGAGAGCTTGAACCGTTAATTTCCCCAGTCCATTCCATCCAAAAATATATTCTACAAAGACCGCCCCGGCGAGTAACGATCCCAGCCAGCCGCTGATAGCAGTTACCACCGGATTCATTGCATTTTTTAATGCGTGACGTAACAATACAATGGTACTTCGCAATCCTTTGGCACGGGCAGTGCGTATATAATCCATGGAAAAAACGTCCAGCATGGAATTGCGTGTAAGTTGCATAATGATGGACATTGGTCGCAAGCCAAGCACGACTGCAGGCAGTATTAGATTTTTCCAGGCGATGTATTCACCGGTAAATGGATCAATTTCTGTCCAACCACCTGTCATCTGCAACCCTGTATAACTGCTTAAGACAAATCCAAAGATCCAGGCAAATAGAATGGCTGCAAAAAAAGAAGGCAGAGACACAAAAAAGACGGAAAAGACCATGGCAAAACGATCCGTCAGCGAGTCCTTTTTCAATGCAGCAATTGTTCCCAATAGAATTCCTAGAAATGTTGCTATAAGAATCGCAGCCAAGGCAAGAACTGCGGTATCAATGAGTCGCTCCAATAAAATTGTTGAGACATCCCTTTTTGTCTGATACGACTTCCGCAAGTAGGGGTATTTAACCATAAATGCGCCAGAACGAAATTCAATTAGGGAAAAATGAGCTACAACACTTAGGTCGCGGTAAAAATGACTATTACTATCCGAGGAATAGTAGCCGATGGGCGATAAATCGTTGATGAATTTAACGAACTGTGTTCCTGCGGACAAATCTGTTCCCAGGTCTTTTTGAATGGCAGCAACAGATGCACTATCAGCACGTTGGCCAAGCATCATTCGAGCCGGATCAGCAGGTAAAAATGTAAACAGCATAAAGACAACGGTGGCTACACCTGCCAACACCAGTACCCCGTTTACTATCCGTTGTAAAATAAAACTCAGCATATTCCCAATATGCAGAATTACGGTTTTTATCTATGGATTTGGAGCTGTCGACATCCTCGTTAATAACACTTTTACTCACACCCTTCTTACTGTTTTTCTCTAGAATTAAAATGCTACTTTTGGAACAAGTTCGCTCCCAAAAAGCGGAGCGACTTGACATATCGTATGCTCAATAAACGCAATATTCTGCTGCTGATTAGCAGTATTCTGCTGGTAAGTTTTTCTGCTACCGCCCAACTTACTGCAGACTTTACAGCTGACTCACGAACAGGTTGTGCCGGATATTTAACGGTCAATTTCACCAGTACTTCTACCGGTTCTCCCACCACTTATTCCTGGAATTTCGGAAATGGTGCTACTTCCAACCAGCAAAACCCATCGCACACGTACTCGGTTGCCGGTGTTTATACCGTAACACTTACAATATCCAACGGATCAACATCCGATACAGAAACCAAAGTTGGTTACATAACTGTTTATGCCAACCCTGTTGCTGCCATGGATATCATTCCGGATACGGTTTGCAGCGGCGAAAACGTCACCCTTGAAGATATTTCAACAATCGGTGGTGGTGCAATTTCCTCCTGCTTGTGGTCGTTCAACGATGGTTCACTTCCCCAGAACAGTTGCCCATCGGTTACGCACTTTTACACGAATACTACCAACACCATTCGCACGTACACTCCCAATCTTCTGGTGACTGACGCCAACGGTTGTAACAGTTCTGTTAATGGAACGGTCTATGTTTTACCTCGACCGGCTGCCATATTCAGCTTCTCCGGAAATAACAGTTGTACAGCACCTGCTACCATCGTTTTCAATAACACCTCACAAAATACCGGGCTCTTCAGCTGGAACTTTGGGGACCCAACGAGTGGAGCTTCCAACAGCAGCACGCTGGAAGATCCAAGCCATACGTATCAAAATGCCGGGATTTACACCGTGATTTTAACAGCAGGCTTACCTGGCTGTTCAGACGCCGACACGCAAACCGTTGCACTGAGTAATCCGGTGGCGGCATTCACGGCTTCCGATACAGTCATTTGTCGAAACGACACCGTTTTCTTCAATTCAACCGGAACAAATGGTTCTTATGTATGGGATTTTGGAGATCCTCTAAGCGGCAACAACAGTTCCAATCAATCATCTCCCTTCCACGTATATTCCACGGCAGGAACTTTTACAACGACGATGACGGTAACCACCGGAGGATGCAGCAGCAGTACTACAAAGCAAATACGTGTACTAAATTTACCTTCCATTGCCATCACCGCACCCAATCGTTTAGCCTGTGACACACCTCTAACGGTAGGGTTCTCCGACAATTTTGCCAATGGACATGTAAGCTGGAACTGGAGTTTTGGTGATCCCGGCAGCGGAAGTTTAAATTCGTCGACTTCTTCTACACCTTCGCATACGTACACCGCATTTGGTGATTATAATATTTCACTGACTGTTACCGACACCAATGGATGTACGAATAGACAGGATTTTTTCAACTGGGTGCGCATCATTGCTCCTTCCATAGGATTTAATCTTACCGACAGCGGATGCGTGAACGACACTTTCAACTTCACTGCATCCGTTTTCTCACCTGCAGATCCCATTATCAGTAATTACCAATGGAATTTTGGTGACGGATCAGGACCACAAAACGTAAGTACACCTAACACATCTCACAGTTACACCGCAGCAGGAATTTACGACGTAACGCTCTCCATTGAAACGTCTACCGGTTGTCGTGACACATTAACGCAGCCTGCATTTATTCGTGTTGGTGTAAAACCGGATGCCAACTTCAGTGCAACACCAATACTTGTCTGCTTTAAAGACACGGTTGACTTTACCGATCTTACTCCAAACCCTCCAATTATTACAGCCTGGCAATGGAGTTTCGGTGATGGCGGATCCTCTGTGGCACAAAACCCTTCCTATGTTTACAATATAGACACTTCCGGTACTGCTGATCCTTTTGATGTTACATTAATTGTTTTCAATAACGGTTGTCCTGACACGCTCATTATCGAAGATATGATCACTGTTCAGGGACCGAAACCTGAGTTTGCACCTGTATACAATTGTGCCAATCCGCTGTCGGTGGAATTTGTAAATACCACCGGAGGAGCAACGGATTATTCATGGGATTTTGGCGATGGCGATTCATCAATCTTAGCAGCACCAACTCACTTGTATCCCAACAGAGGTGATTTCACTGTTATCTTAACTGCATCTAATTCCTCCAATGGCTGTGAAGTAACCGCTGAACGAACAATCAATGTGCGTATTCCGGATGCAATTATAGTCGCTACTCCTGTAAACGGCTGCGCTCCGCTCACCACGCAATTTTCAGGATCAACTTCACAAGACGCAAGCTCATTTCAATGGGTATTTGGTGATCCTTCCTCAGGTTCTACCGATACTTCTGTGGCTGTTATTGCATCGCATACGTATAATACACCGGACAATTATACAGCAACACTTGAAGTCCGAGATATTCATGGCTGTACGAACCGTGAAACAGTTGCTATCGTTGCTAATGGACCTACTGCAGCATTTATCGGCGGTCCACTGACAGGTTGTCCGCCACTCTATGTCAATTTCTCCGACACTTCCGATGCGTTTGGAAGTTCGATTACACAATGGAGCTGGAATTATGGCAATGGGCTATCATCGTCATCAACCACTAACGGCGCCGGAGCAACAACTTACGGCACAGCAGGGAATTATTCGGTTACTCTTACCGTTACAGATGCTAACGGTTGCACGAGCAGCCGTACCAGCATTAATTACATACAGCCTACACAGCCTGCACCTGTAATTTCTACGCAGCCCGCAGATACTGTTGCCTGTCGTAACGAATCGATTAATTTCTTTGTATATCCCGGACCTTATGTTGCCAATCCGGTCACCTATTTATGGAATTTTGGAGATGGCTCCACTTCTACTACTTCGCCGGCATCGCACAGCTATTCAGCAAACGGAAGCTATCCGGTTAGCGTTATTGCAACGGATGCAAACGGTTGTTCGGACACTGCCACTTCGTCTATTTTTGTGTACACCACGCCGGCACAATTTACTATTCAAGCAGTGGACACGTGTGTTGAACTGAATGGAATTCGTCGTGCGCAGGTATTCGTGAATATCACCAGCGACTCTAATGCGTATGTCACGAACTGGAACTGGGATCTTGAACTTACCTCCATTCCGCAAGGAAATTCATCAGTGTTTTATGCTTATGCTGTTCCACCGGACACGTATTATGTCAACTTGATTGTAACCAATCAGTTTGGCTGCAGAGATACTGCTTTTGATCCGGGAGCCGTGATAGTTCCAGGACCTTCCGGCTCGTTTGAATTTGTTCCTGATTCCGGCTGCCGTCCATTGGAGGTAAACTTCTACGGCTCGAGTACCAATGCAGCTATTTACACCTGGGACTTTGGCGATGGAACTGTTTTCGCCGGAACTACCGACGATACACTAAGTCATCTCTACACCGCTAACGGTGTATTTATTCCCCGATTCTATTTAGGGTTCCAACTCAACGGAAGCTCCAATTATTGTTATGTTCCAACGGATACAACAGGAACTGTACAAGTAACATCACTCTTGAATGTCAATATTCTCGAAGATGTAATTGCAGTACGTGATGAAGAATACGACACGTTAAATGTAGTTGTTACCGATCCATCCGGCAGTTCGCCGTACACCTACAACTGGAATCCTTCTAACCTTGTTAGTCCGGGTAGCCAGGAAGGAGAATTCTTGGCCACAACCTCCGGTGATTCTGCCTACTATTATGTAACCGTTCCTTACGGAAATGGTTGTTCTGTCCTCGACTCTGTTCTCGTTCTCTATATCCCGTGCGAATTTTCGATGGATAGTATTCCTAACGTTTTCACGCCTAATGGCGATGGCAAGAACGATGTCTATTATATCGATGATCTCTGCAACTCGACCCGTTTCAAGTTTGTCATCTTCAACCGTTGGGGACGGATCATCTACGAATCTGAAGATCCAAAATTCAAATGGGACGGCACCACCAACAGTGGCGAGGAAGCTTCAGACGGCGTGTATTATTACACGTTGCAGTCGCGCAGCAAAGAATATCACGGCTGGATTCAACTATTGCGTAACAAAGAGTAGTAATTACATCGGATCAACATCCGGAATAATCTGGACGGGAGAAAATTTCCGGTCAGCTTGAAACTGTAAAATAGTTTCTTTTAGTTGCTGCTTTATAGCAGAAGAGGATTCCTCTTTCGGCATGTTTACCAGAATCGTGCGATAATATTGATTTCGTACGCGCGGCACCAGCGGAATATGCGGACCGTGAATACGTGAGCCTAATCTATTTCGTAATAAAACAGCGAGTCGTCCGGCGGCCTCATGAACAAGCACTTCTTCTTTATGACGAATCCGCAAGTCGATTAATCGTGAGTGCGGCGGGTAACCGAAATTACGTCTGTCTTCCATCTCGCGGAAGAAAAAAGATTCATAGTTATTATTGACAACATCGCGAATCACCCAGTGATCAGGTTGCCGCGTCTGAATGATCACTTTACCGCGTTTGTTCTTTCTGCCGGAGCGTCCGCTCACCTGCGCCATTAATTGAAAACTGCGCTCATGCGCCCTGAAATCCGGGAAGTTCAAGAGCTGATCGGCGTCCAGAATTCCAACTGTACTGACATGCTCGAAGTCGAGACCTTTGGAAACCATCTGTGTTCCAACAAGCAAGTCGATTCGTTGCTCCTCAAAGTCCGACAGTATCCGCTGGTACGATGATTTCGATCCTGCGGTGTCCAGATCAAGGCGAGCAATTTGATATTCCGGAAAATAGACACCAATTTCTTCTTCAATCTTTTCTGTACCAAATCCACGAACCAGTAATTGCGCATCGCCACATTGCTGACACGATGATGGCGTCTCTTGCGCATAACCGCAATAGTGGCATTTCAACTGGCGTGAAAACTTATGATACGTAAGTGTTACCGAACAGTTTTTACAGTGTGGAATCCAGCTGCATTGCCGGCATTCCAGAAAAGATGAAAAGCCACGACGGTTTTGAAAGAGAATAACCTGTTCCTTGTTGGCAAAAGCAGCAGAAACAGCATCCATCATCACCGGAGAAAAATGAGACTTCATCATTTTCTTGCGAGCAGCTTCGCGGATATCGGTGACAATAATCTCTGGAAGTTTAATGCCGCCAAATCGCTCTTTCAATGTAACAAGGCCGTAACGGCCGTTGCGAGCATTCGCATAACTTTCGAGCGATGGTGTCGCAGAACCCAACAAAACTTTCGCACCAAACGTTCGCGCTAACATACCCGCCGAATCGCGCGCATGATAACGCGGTGCAGGATCTTGTTGTTTGTATGATGAGTCGTGTTCTTCATCCACGATGACTAATCCCAAATTAGAATACGGCAAATAAAGAGCAGAGCGTGCCCCGAGAATTACCTGCGCACGGGAATTATTTTCAATCGTTGATCCGAAATTCAATACTTGATTCCATGTCTCAACACGTTCATTGCCGGAATAACGAGAATGGTAAACTCCCACCCGATCACCAAGATGTTTGCGCAAGCGTTGAATGATTTGGGTAGTCAATGCAATTTCCGGCAAAAGATATAATACCTGCTCACCGCGCGCTAAGGCTTCTTCGATGAGGTGTAAATAGATCTCCGTTTTACCGCTGGATGTGACACCATGCAGCAGCACGGTATCTTTCGTTTGCCATTCTTCTTTTATAGCAAGTAGCGCTTCCTGTTGAGAGTCAGAGAGAGGAAAAACAGGCACCGTTGGTTCACCGGAATAAGCGATACGATCAATTACCGCTTCGTATTCTTCCAAAACACCATTCCGTATGAGCGTTTGAATCGATGAAGCGGATAAGTCATCCTGCTTGGTAAGGTCGCGTTTACGTACATAATCTTTCGACTTATCATCGAACAACACCTTCATGAAAAAAAGTAAAGCATCCAGTTGCTTACGCTTCCTGTTATCTTGTTCCAGTTGCGAAAACAGTAGCTCCAACTCTTTTTCATCCTGATAGCGAGAAGAAAGTTGAATCCTTACTTCGGTGAGTGGTTTGAAACGTTCACCAATCTCTTCTGAAACAACAACGATATCCTTCTCCAGCAAGCGCTTTAGTTTTTTCTGTGCCGATTTTCCCGGAAAGACACGCTGAATATCCTGAACAGTGACCGACTCACGATCCAGCAACAAGTCGATGATAAACTCCTCATCCTGATCCAGCCAATCCGGACGATCATCCAGTTTGGAATCCTTTAACACAATGGTCGTCTCACTCTGCAAGCGTAACGAAGATGGAATAGCGGCATTCATCACATCTCCGGGAAAACACATATAATACCGGCAGATCCATTCCCAAAAAGTAAACAACCGTTCGTGGACAATCGGTTGATCATCCAGAATGGTATGTATCTCTTTTAATTGACCAATTTCAGGAACACGGTCATGAATGGCGAAAACCAATCCGGAATAGAGTTTATTCCGGCCAACAGGAACTATTACACGCTTTCCTACTTTCAAATCCGGCACCCATTCTTCCGGCACACGATAGGTCAGCTTCCGCTCTATGGAGAGCGGCAAAATAATTTCCGCAAAAACGGGAGCTGCCATCAGTTCGTAGGATTAACAGGAAGTTGCGATAGGTATAGGTATTACCGCTTTACAAAGTTAACTTTGCGCTTGAAATAATTGAGCTTTAAAGGGTGCATTTCTGCAAAAACAACAACTTTTTGATGGTTTTAACCGCCACCGCGCTGTTGACGCTAATCCACTTTTTTCCGTCCAAAAGTACTGCCCAAGCACCTAAAAAGACCAAAATCGAATTACTAAATGCAGATGTAAGCGAATTTAACGAGTCGTTTAATGCCAAAGCTACACGACTGATAGGCAATGTTCGCTTCAAGCACGAGTCAGCATTTATGAATTGTGACTCCGCCTATTTATACCGCGATGAAAATCGCCTGGATGCTTTTGGAAATATCCGAATCACACAAGGCGACTCCATGACGATGACCGGTGGCAAATTGCAGTACGATGGCAACACACGTATCGCCAATGTTTTTGAGAACATTGTTTTGTCTGATCGTAAAATGACACTTCGCACGAGAAAGATTGAATATAATTTGTCCAACTCAACCGCCTATTATACCGACAGCGCCAATATCGTTGATGGAGAAAATACGTTGACCAGCAAGATGGGTTTTTATTACAGTAAAACTACCGATCTCTATTTCAAGGAAGACGTATTACTTATTAATCCGCGATATACGTTGGAGTGCGATACACTTCGCTACAATACAACCTCACGCATCGCATATTTTCTTGGCCCGACTCGACTTTGGACGAAAAGCAGTAAGATGTATTGCGAAGCCGGCTGGTACAATACGAACCGGCAAAATTGTCTTTTCACCAAAAACGCGCAGCTCGAAAATGACGGACAAGTTTTGTGCGGAGACACTGTTGCCTACGATCAGAAAAAAGACATTGGCAAAGCCTTTGGAAACGTATCTATTACAGACAGCTCACGTCAATTGATCATTCGAGGGGATTATGCTGAACACCATCAGCTGACCGACTCTTCCTGGGTCACCGGCGCAGCGGAGATGATTAATTATCAGGGTGGTGATTCCTTGTTTTTACACGCCGACACATTATTAGCAATAGGAAAGACAACCAAGCAGGACAGCATCACTATTTCCAACCGAGATGTGTTTGCATTTCATCATGTAAAAATTTACAAGTCGGATTTACAAGGCACGTGTGATTCGCTGGTGTACACAGCTACCGACAGCACCATACGTTTTTTCCGACAGCCGGTACTTTGGTCCGGACACAATCAGCTGACCGCCGATTCCATCTGGCTGGTCATGGGTGACAGTTCAATTCAACGCATCCATCTAAAGCTTAATGCGCTGATCATTTCCCAATCGGACACTTTGCAGACCGGCATCCTCGACTCGCTGCGATTTAATCAGATCACGGGAAAATTGATGATTGGTCATTTCGAAGGCAATGAGCTGAGCCGAATAGATGTTACCGGAAACGGACAAACCATCTATTATGCCAAGAGCAGCAGCAATAAAGATGTAGCCGTTAATCGCGCAGATTGCAGCGACTTGATCATTGACATTAACAAAAACGAGTTGAAGAATATTACGTTGTTAAACGATCCGGACGGAACGTTGTATCCGATGAAAGAAATGAGGACGAATGAACTTCGGCTGAAAGGATTTCAGTGGCTGGAAAATAAACGACCAAAAAGTCGGGACGATATATTTTTGAAGTAAGATGGATTTATCCGGCGAAAAAGTTAGAATCGATAAGTGGCTTTGGGCGGTACGTTTATACAAAACCCGTTCGCTGGCAACAGCAGCGTGCGAACAAGGAAAAATCACCGTGCAAGAGCAGCCAGCCAAACCATCAAGAATGGTAAAAGCCGGCGATATCATTACCATTCGCCGAAGCGGAGGATTGACCTTGAAAGTGTCGGTCATTCATCCCATTGAAAAGCGCGTTGGCGCGAAGCTAGTCGCTGATAACATGCAGGATTTGACTCCACCGGAAGAACTGGAAGCTTTTCGCTCCCGATCAACACGTGTCACGATTTTTCGCGATCCCGGCACCGGCCGTCCAACAAAAAAAGAGCGTCGTGAGTTGGACGATTTTTTCAATCCTTTCGAAGAGGAATAATAGTTTGTTTTTATTCTAATTTGAGGGCGTGTGTTGATATTTTGTGAAAACTCGTACGGCTCATTGGGCCGCTTTTTTAACCTATTCCAATACCTTTGAGCAAAAGGAAAAAACGCTTTTCAACCCCACCAACCACTATGCAAATTGAACAGCTTCAGCGTATCGCCTCACAGGTTCGACGCGATATTATTCGTCAAACCAATGGTGCCAATTCCGGTCATCCCGGAGGATCTTTAGGATGTGCCGATTTTCTGGTTGCTCTCTACTTCCATATTATGAAATACGATGCTACATCGTTCTCCATGGATGGAAAAAACGAAGACCTGTTTTTTCTGAGTAATGGTCACATCTCGCCTGCATTTTACTCGGTATTGGCACGTGCCGGTTACTTCGATGTAAAAGAATTGGCCACGTTCCGCAAGCTTGATTCGCGTCTGCAAGGACATCCTACTACGCATGAAGGACTGGAAGGTGTCCGAATGTCGTCCGGCTCACTGGGACAAGGTCCAAGCGTAGCCATCGGCGCTGCCTTGGCCAAGAAACTCAATAATGACGATCGCATCGTATTTTGTTTGTGTGGTGATGGAGAAATGGAAGAAGGACAAATCTGGGAAGCCGTGATGTATGCAGGCGCCAAGAAGACAGACAATATTATCATGACTGTTGACGTTAATAATCAGCAGATCGATGGCTCGATTGATCAGGTGATGCCATTTGGCGACCTGCGTCCAAAGCTGGAAGCCTTTGGCTGGGAAGTGCACAATATGAATGGTAATGATATGGCTGATGTTGTTAGTGTTTTGGAAGCAGCTAGAAGCCGAACCGGCAAAGGAAAACCAGTAGCTATCCTGATGAAAACGGAAATGGGCATGGGTGTTGATTTTATGATGGGAAGCCACAAATGGCACGGCGTAGCACCAAATGCCGAACAAACGCAAACTGCCCTGCAACAGCTGGAAGAAACAATCGGCGACTATTAATCAAACACAATGCAGAAACGTAAAGGAGCAGAATTTATAAATAATGTGCGGTTTTTTACCGTACTGTTTTTCTGCAGCTTTTTAGTTTCTTCAATAGCTTTTGGACAAAAGAGTAAACAGGCCCAAGCACCTGTATTGACACGTATTGAATTTCTTTTCGATTGCTCTCAAAGTATGTATGGCCGCTGGCAAAGTGGTCCAAAGATCGATGTTGCTAAAAAGCTGATGTCGCAGCTGATGGATAGTTTACGTTATATTTCTAATGTTGAACTGGCGCTGCGCGTTTACGGTCATCAGAAAAACTACCCACCGCAAGATTGCGACGACAGCAAGCTGGAAGTTCCTTTTGGAAAAGGAAACACAGCGATCATTCAAGGTGTGCTTGAACGCATAACTCCTCGTGGCACTACTCCAATTGCACGATCACTGGAATTGTGTGCTGAAGATTTCCCTTCTACTCCATCGCGGAATATCCTGATCCTGGTAACCGATGGCATTGAAGAATGCGGCGGTGATCCTTGCGCGGTATCTATGGCGCTGCAAAAGAAAGGCATATTCTTACGACCTTTTGTTATTGGCATGGGACTGGATGAAAGTCTGAAGAAAAAATTCGATTGTGTTGGACGATATTACGATGCTGCCAACGAAAGCTTATTCAAGGAAGCGCTGGATGTAGTC
>JBEGUX010000063.1:0-7110 GCA_041178685.1 Bacteroidota bacterium | reverse complement strand
CTTCATAGGTGTAGAGTAAAACGCCAAGTGATAAAAACAGCAAGTTAATGAATACGAGAACGATGCTGAAGGTAAACATGTTCAACTGTGCGCCTTTGAGTGTACGGACACTGATGTTCTTTTGCATCATTTCCTGATCCAATCCGGTCATGGCTATGGCAATGAACATTCCTCCAAAAAAATGTTTAAGAAAATAGTTCTTCGCCCGCCAATCGGAAACCACAACGTCTGCATATTTCCCATTAAAAACAGTATCCATAGTATCACTAAAAGAAAAGCCTAGTTTACCTGCAATCAAAATTATAGTTAGCACTAATGAGCCAAGCATAAACGTTGTTTGCAAAGTGTCTGTCCAGACGATGGTCCGAACACCGCCTTCGTACGTATAGAGCAAGATTAAAATGATAAACACCGCAACAGTCAGCCAGAATGGAATTCCCCAGGCGTCAAATACAAATGTTTGCAGCACATTCACGACAATATACAGCCGGAATGATGCTCCGATGGTGCGGGAAAGAATGAAATAAAAAGCGCCCGTCTTGTAACTTGAAGCACCAAAACGTGATTCGAGGTAACTATAAATCGACGTGAGATTCATTCTATAGTATAAGGGTAATAATATGGTTGCGATTACAGCATAACCTGCCAGATAACCAAAAACAACCATGAGGTAGCTGAATTGCGTACTTCCTACCCAGCCAGGCACCGACATAAAAGTCACGCCGGAAAGTGAAGCGCCAATCATTCCATAAGCCACGATATACCATGGAGAAGACCGGTTGCCAATGAAATAGGAATCGTTATCTGCCTTTCGGCTTGTCAGCCAAACTACTACGAAAAGCAGGGCTGAATAGGCCAAAACGCAGGTTAAAATCAGGGTTGAAGACATCTTAAAGGTTGTGTATGCAACCCGAAGTAACTAAATTCGTGTCCGCAGAACTCGTTTTACCCTACGGAATTATTAACAACAACGTGAGCAATCTTTCATCCCGACTTTTAGACGAAGCCGTCAGCGAGTTCACGCGTTTACCCGGCATTGGAAAACGTTCGGCCTTGCGAATGGTACTGCATCTGCTCCGCGCCGATCCGGGAGATTCCGCGCGGCTAGGAAATGTCTTACTGCGGCTACGTAATGAAATCAAATACTGTAAACACTGTCATAATGTGACAGAGATGGAGATCTGCAGCATCTGTGCAGATCCACGACGCGATAATTCATTGATTTGTGTTGTTGAAGATATTCGTGACGTGATTGCGATTGAAAATACGCAGCAATTCAGAGGCAAGTACCATGTTTTAGGCGGCATCATCTCTCCTATTGATGGCATCGGACCTGCCAATCTTTCAGTAGAGCCATTAATGGAGCGACTGAAAGAGAATGATATTCGTGAGGTTATTATGGCGCTGAGCGCAACGATGGAAGGCGATACCACCACTTTCTATTTGTATAAACGTATTCAAATGCTTCACCGAACTGACCTTTCTTGCTCTACTATTGCTCGAGGTGTTTCTATCGGTGACGAGCTCGAGTATGCGGATGAGGTGACTTTAGGTAGATCTATTTTGCAACGCGTCCCTTACGACCAATCTATTTCCAGATAATACCGTATCGCGTGAAGCTGTCTGTCGTCATCGTTAATTACAATGTGAAGTATTTTCTGGAGCAATGCCTTCGTTCGGTAGAACGTGCCGGTGAAGGAATTTCCATGGAAGTTTTTGTGGTTGACAATAATTCGGTGGATGGTTCAGTTGATATGGTTCAGCAAAAGTTTCCCTTGGTGAAGCTGATTGCTAACAAAGAAAACACCGGCTTTTCCCGTGCAAACAACCAAGCCATTCGACAATCAAGTGGTGAATATGTTTTGTTGTTGAATCCGGATACTGTCGTCGAAGAAGATACATTTCGCAAAGTAGTTGACTTTATGGATGCTCATCCGGATGCCGGTGGATTAGGAGTCCGAATGATCGACGGCAGCGGTAAATTTCTGCCTGAATCTAAACGTGGACTTCCAACTCCAGCTGTTGCTTTCTACAAGATATTTGGATTATCTTATCTTTTTCCCAAGTCAAAGACGTTTGGCCGATATCACTTAGGTTACCTGCCGGTTGATAAAGTCAATGAAGTTGATGTGCTTTCCGGAGCATTCATGCTACTGAGAAATTCAGTGTTGAATAAAATCGGTTTGCTTGACGAAGATTTTTTCATGTACGGTGAGGATATTGATCTCTCCTATCGCATCCAGCAATTGGGAGCAAAAAACTATTATTTCCCGGACACACAGATCATTCATTACAAAGGCGAAAGCACCAAGAAAAGTAGCGTGAATTATGTGTTTGTTTTTTACAACGCGATGATCATTTTCGCTAAAAAACATTTTTCTCCATCCAACGCCTCTCTTTTTTCGTTCTTTATAAAAATCGCCATCTATCTGCGCGCAGCGATGGCTTTGATGATGCGATTGTTCCGGACTTTTCTGTTGCCAGCACTTGATTTCCTGTTGTTGTTTGCCGGCATGTGGCTGCTCAAAGAATATTGGGGACATAAAGCACAAGTCCATTATCCACCTGTATTCATTCAGCTGGTTGTTCCGGCGTATTTGATTATCTGGCTTGCTTCCGTCTACCTAAGCGGCGGTTACGACCAGCCAATCCGTTTGCAAAAAGTAATTCGCGGATTGATCAGCGGCACCATTGTAATACTCGTTATTTACGCCTTGTTGCCCGAGGAATCGCGCTATTCCCGTGCCTTGTTATTGATGGGTGCTGCTTGGGCAAGCGTTGGAATGACATTACTTCGCTTTCTGCTTCATTTCCTTGTACCCAAACAATTCGTGCTGGCAACTGATATTCAAAAGAAGCTGCTCATTGTTGGTGATGCGGACGAAGGACTACGTGTTTTGTCACTGTTAAAACTTAGCGGCACTCAGCATAACTTTATCGGCTTTGTACAACCCGAACAATCGATAAAATCATCCACCGTTGCCGAATACGAGCAGTTTCTTCTTGGTCCTATAACCAAGCTGAGTGAAATGATGACTGTCTTTAGGCCTGATGAGATAATTTTTTGTGCGAAAGATCTTTCTTCTCACGAGATCATCCGGCAGATGTCAGGAATAACGGGTAAGGATGTCGAGTTTAAAATCGCGCCACCGGAGAGTATGTTTATCATTGGTTCCTCCTCGATTGATAATCCGGGAGAGTTGTATGTTGTTGACCTCAATAGCATTGGGCGTACCGCCAACCGAAGAAATAAGCGCATTTTTGATGTCATTGTTTCATTACTGCTGATAGTTCTTTCGCCGGTCATTTTACTTTTGCAGCGCCGCCCGTCAGGATATTTTACTAATCTGATGAGCGTCATTTGGGGACATCGGACACTTGTTGGCTTTGCAACGCTGAATGAAAACGGAACCGAACTACCTCAGGTGCGGCGCGGGATTTTGAGCATAACAGAAGGAATGGAACCATCCGTTACTGATGACACAACCCTTTTACGGTTAAATTTGCTATATGCCAAAGATTATCAAGTAGTTAAAGATGCAATAATCGTGCTCAAAGGACTTCGAAATTTGGGTCAAAGAACCATAGAATAACCCTCGTTTTTGCTACTTTTGCACGACATCAGGATATTGAGGATTAATTCCAACAATTGCTGAATTAATATTTAGAAAAATGGCCGATTTGATAATGCCCAAAATGGGCGAAAGTGTTGCAGAAGCAACCATCCTAAAATGGCTTAAGAAGGAAGGCGACCGTATAGAAGCTGATGAGCCTGTTTTGGAAATCGCCACGGACAAAGTAGATTCCGAGGTTCCATCTCCCGTAGCGGGAGTGCTATCCAAGCGACTTTTCGAAGAAGGTCAAGTCATCAAAGTGGGTGAAGTCATCGCTATAATCGACAGTGCTACAGGAACTTCAACACCTCCTGCTGCAGCACCTGTTCAAGCTACTCCAGCACCACAAACTGTAGCAACAACACCTACACCGGCTGTTCATGTAGCTTCGGCAGCTGTTCACGAAGATATTTCCCGTACCTCCGACTCCGGAAGATTTTACTCTCCACTGGTTCGCAACATTGCCAAAGAAGAAGGTATTTCAATGGCAGAGTTAGAAACCATTCCGGGAACCGGCAGCAACAACCGACTGACCAAGCAGGATTTGATGAATTACCTGACAAGTCGTAAAAACGGTGCTTCTTCGGTTTCAACGACCACTTCTCCGGCTGCAGCACCAGCTCAGCCTGCGGCAGTTGCCGCTTCAACTCCGGCACCTGCAATCAGCATTCCTTCGTCCGGCAATATTGAAATCATCGAAATGGACCGTATGCGCAAACTCATCGCCGATCACATGGTGATGTCCAAGCATACGTCTCCTCACGTTACTTCCTTTGTGGAAGCTGATGTAACCAACTTGGTCAAATGGCGCGATAAAGTCAAAAACGATTTTGAAAAACGTGAAAAGGAGAAAATCACGTTCACGCCGATCTTCATCGAAGCTGTGTGCAAAGCCATCAAGGATTTCCCTATGATCAATATTTCAATAGATGGAAATAAGATCATCGTCAAGCGGAATATAAATATTGGAATGGCCGCTGCATTACCGAGCGGTAATCTGATCGTTCCTGTTATCAAGAACGCCGATATGCTCAACCTTAACGGTCTCACCAAAACCGTCAACGATTTGGCCGGCAGAGCTAGAAATAACAAACTGAAGCCGGATGAAATTCAGGACGGAACATTCACTCTTACCAACGTTGGAACGTTTGGCAACGTGATGGGAACGCCGATCATCAATCAGCCGCAGGTGGCCATACTTGCTACCGGCGCTATTCGCAAAAAGCCGGCCGTCATTGAAACACCAGACGGCGACGCTATTGCAATTCGCCAGATGATGTTCCTTTCGTTATCCTACGATCACCGCGTTGTCGACGGTTCTTTAGGAGGAAGTTTTTTACGTCGTATCGCAGATTACCTGGAGCAATTTGATGTAAATCGCACCATATAATCGATTTTCATTATAACAACTCCAACATAGTAACGATGAACCTTCAGCTCAAACGCCCAATTGTATTTCTTGACCTTGAAACAACGGGCGTTAATATTGCAACAGATCGCATTCTGGAAATTGCATTGTTAAAGGTTCATCCGGGAGGCAAAACAGAAACAAAGCTTCATCGTATCAATCCAACTATTCCGATTCCGGCTGAATCGACCAAGGTTCACAAAATCACCGACGAGGACGTAAAAGACAAGCCTACCTTCAAAGAAATGGCACAGGAGTTTAATGCATTTCTTGGTGGCTGCGACATGGCGGGCTACAACTCCAATAAGTTTGATATTCCGATGCTCATTGAAGAGTTCACACGGGCTGGTATCGATTTCAATTTGGCGGATCGTAAGCTGGTAGATGTTCAGAACATCTTCCACAAGATGGAACAACGTACATTGTCTGCTGCTTATAAATTCTATTGCAATAAGGACCTGACGAATGCACACAGTGCTGAAGCAGACACATTAGCTACGTTCGAAATCTTATTGTCGCAGCTTGAACGTTACGACACCTTAACGAATGATATTGATTTTCTGGCGCAGTTTTCTTCTGTAAATAAGAATGTAGACTTAGCCGGACGAATCATTGTTAATGATGCTGGCGAAGAAGTTTTTAACTTTGGTAAATACAAAGGCAAGTCAGTACGCGAAGTTTTCAAAGCTGAACCTTCCTATTTCGATTGGATGATGAAGGGCGATTTCGCCACAAATACTAAAAACGTAATTACCCAGATCAGACTCAAGGATTTTAACGGTAAAAAATGATTGTTGTAGTGTATGAAAATCATTTGCATCGGACGTAATTATGTCGCTCACGCAGAAGAACTGAAAAACGAAGTTCCCACCGAACCGGTTTTTTTCCTCAAACCGGATACTGCCATTTTGCCTCCCGGACGCGCTTTTTACTTGCCCGACTTTTCCAACGATATTCATCACGAAGCCGAACTTGTACTTAAAATATGCAAAGAGGGCAAGAATATCGCTCCTGAATTCGCTTCTCGCTACTACGATCAAATCACGGTCGGGCTTGACTTTAC
Organism: Bacteroidota bacterium; assembly: GCA_041178685.1. Classification (GTDB taxonomy): domain Bacteria; phylum Bacteroidota; class Bacteroidia; order AKYH767-A; family 2013-40CM-41-45; genus Pollutiaquabacter. The sequence continues at coordinate 1,025 of JBEGUX010000063.1, read as the reverse complement.
TGCGCGCGATATTCAACAACGTCAAAAAGAAAAAGGCTTACCGTGGGAGCCTGCAAAAGCATTTGATCACTCCTCACCCGTAGGAAAATTCATTCCTATTAGCGAAGTAAAGGATGTTTCAACTATTGCTTTTCACATGACGAAAAATGGAGAAACGGTACAATCCGGAACTATCCGTGAGATGATCTTCTCATTTGACAACATCATCAGTTACGTCTCCAAATTTATCACACTACGAAAGGGCGATCTGATATTTACCGGTACGCCGAAGGGTGTTTCAGCAGTTAAAGCCGGCGATGAGCTTGAACTCTTCCTGGAAGATCAATCATTGCTGAAAGTAAAAATAGCGTAAGTAATTACTGCGTGGTTGTTCCACCCACTTCCAACGGCTCGTTAAAAGCTTCGTTATAATTTTCCTTATTCATCGCGACAAGCCATTTGCCATCTTCTTTCACGAGGGTTAATGAATGTTTATCAGTATCACCTGAAGAAACCATCTTATCCTCATAAATAAAATTAGCTACATTTCCCTCGATCTTTTCAGACACAATCACATAATTGTGCTCTTCCATTACTGAGTCCGCCATCATTTTTTTAAAGCCGGACATCATATCCATCAATCTATCGGTTTCCTCTGTTCCTAAATCCTTGGCTCGTTCAAAATCATTCGTATTAAGAAATCCTAAATAGGATTCTGCGATTGCATGCGGAGAATCACCACGATTACAAGAAAACAGCAATAGTGAAGCAAGAAGTAATAAAGCGAAAACCAACTCCTTTAATTGAATGTTCATGTTATCGACGAGGGAAAATTTGTTGGACATATTGATTACTATAGATATTCTCGCACGAGATATATTTAACTCGGGAAACGTAAGACAAAGGTAAAGAAATGTGTTGTTCGGAAGCAACTTCAACTGCCTTCATTACAAATTCGGTACAATACAATTTATCATCCGTAGTTAAGGAGAAATCAATATCAAAACCGGTGCAATTGGATTGTAATTTTTGTGCAGCTTTCACAA
>JBEGUX010000062.1:0-6487 GCA_041178685.1 Bacteroidota bacterium | reverse complement strand
TTCAGCTACACCGGCAACTCCTTCGTAAAGAGAATAAATGGCTTCGTTGATCATTGGCATTAAAATACGATTCGCTACGAAGCCAGGGTAATCGTTTACTTCTACAGGAACTTTTTCAAGTTTACGGGAGATTTCAAAAATCTTTGATGTTACTTCATCCGTAGTAGAGTACCCGCGAATCACCTCCACGAGTTTCATTACGGGTACGGGATTCATAAAATGCATTCCTATGACTTGTTCCGGACGTTTAGTTTGTGCGGCAATCTTAGTAATAGAAATGGAAGATGTATTCGTAGCAAGTATAGCAGTTGCTGGAGCATACTCATCCATATCACGGAATATCTTACATTTCAAATCAACATTCTCGGTAGCTGCTTCCACCACGAGGTCGGCATGTTTAACACCATCCTGCAAGGAACTGAAAGTCGCAAGATTGGATAGTGTCGCTATTTTCTGTGCCTCCGTAATCTTCTCTTTTGCAACCATGCGGTCCAAATTTTTAGCAATGGTATCCATCGCTTTTTGGAGTGCATTTTCAGAGACATCAACAAGCGCAACGGAAAAACCGTATTGAGCGAAAACGTGTGCGATGCCATTTCCCATGGTGCCGGCACCAATAACCGTGATATTTTTCATGATGGTAACAGTTGAATCCAGAATTAATTATTTGCCTTTGTGTCGAATAATGATTAGAACTGTGTAGAACATTATTTTAAAGTCAACAGCCAGACTCATGTTTTCGATGTAGATGAGATCGTATTTCAGCCTTTCGATCATCTGATCGACATTTTCAGCATAACCGAATTTCACTTGTCCCCAGGAAGTAATACCTGGACGTACCTTGTGTAAATGTCGGTAGTGAGGTGCCTTTAGCATGATCTGATCGATGAAGTATTGTCGCTCAGGACGCGGACCAACAATCGACATATCACCAATTAATACGTTCCAGAATTGTGGGATTTCATCGAGTCGGATCTTGCGCATCCATTTTCCGAATCGTGTCATTCGCGGATCATGTTTACTAGATAATTGTGGACCGGCTTTTTCAGCGTCTGTTCTCATCGATCTGAACTTAAAAATCCGAAATGGACGTCCGTGCCAGCCGATACGCTCATGACTGTAAAAAATTGGCCCGGGAGAAGAAAGTAACACACCGATGGCGGTGAACAAATACAACGGGAAGAAAATAATCAGTACAAAAAGTGATAAAACAATATCCATTAACCGCTTAACACTTTGCTGCCATGCCGGCATAAGATCCGGTGAAATTTCAATAAGTGGAGCACCAAAAATAGCGTTCATTTTTACGGATCCCGAAAGGATGTCGTACATGTCCGGAATGATGCGCAATATCACAGGCATGTCTTCCAGCTCGTTGATAATCTTACCAATATTTTCATGCTCTGAAGATTCCAGCGCTATGATGACTTCTTCCACCTGATGCTGAAGAATAATTTTCCGAAGATCAGGAACGCTTCCAAGATGAGTGAGGTGCTTGTCCAACAAGTGATCGTTATTACCCTCTACATGCACGAACCCAATGAAACGATGTCCTTCTGAACGGAATTCCGTGTTCATTTGATGAACCAATTCAACTGCCCGCTGATTCCCTCCAATCATCACGGTGTTAAAGCCTATTTTTCCCTTTTTAATACGATGAATGACACCGGTAGAAAGTAATAATCGTACAAATGCAGTACAGGCAAAATGCAAAGTGAAAAGGGTAAAGAAGGTATAGTAATAGGTCTTGTAATTCTCAACAGTATCATCAAGCAATAGCGCAAAGAAGATAATTAATACGCCAATCAAGGTTAATAGAAATGTTTGTCCTAATTCCCGAAGGCGGCTCTTTCGGTAAACATTTCTATAAGCACCGACCAAAGCATAAAAAATTACCCACAGCATAGGGAGCAATAGCACTCCCATCTGGAATTTATCATCTTTTGCAACGGCAGAAAAATCAAACGTTACGCCTTCAATATTCGTTTTCCGGTATACAAAAAACAAAATCCAGGCAGCAACTGCTGCCAGCCAATCAGCTGCAATGAATCGGAGTGTATATATTTTACGATTCATCAATAAACCACTTTAAGATTGTCAAAATAAAGTGTTGCTGAACTGTAAGCGGTAGGCAAACTGCTGCGGATGAAAATTTTATAAGCTAACGCACTTGGAATTCCACCATTCAAATCACGGATATTCACAAAAATTTTTTTCCAGCTATCGGTTGGACGTACATTCACTAATGGGTTCTGGAAGATTCCACCACTCGTATTCACAATTACACCTAAAGTAAATTCCGCATCTCCTTTAAAGTTCAATTCGATATATGGATTAGCAGTCGTAGGTAAGATGAAACCAAGATCCGAGGCTACTTCGAAGTTGGGTTTGTTGGAATCCATAATCACTTTACCTGAAGCACCCTCAAAAACATTCGTGTCACCTTGTGTAGTAAGTTGTAATTGCGCATTATCCGGACTGGTAGAAACAAGACTAATACCCCCGTCATCAAAATCTTCCATACCTACAAAAATTACACTCGAAAAATAGGTCACTCTTGGTTGAATAGATGTTGTTTCATTGGGTGATAAAACAACGGTTGTGTCGTAGGTTACCAATTTGGAGTAAGCCGATCGAGTGCTGGAAACACCGTTTTCAATGATACCGGCACGTATGCTGATTTTATGTGAGCCTTCTTTTAGTACCGGAATCGTGAATGGCATCTCAAAAGTTCCGAGATAATCATTGTCGACATATACCCAGGCATCTGTAAAGTTGAATTTACTGCTGCCTTGGACAACGTAATTCGTTTCAAAAATAATAGAGTCAACTTGAATATAACCGGGAATAGGTTCTGCCGGATTAATGATTTCGCAGCTGCTGAAAGAAATCACTATTGCCAGTAAAGGCAAAAGTAGTAGACGCTTTAAGCAACTTGATATTGACATCAGCCGGATCATGACAGGATATTAAGTGATGCCTGAATTTTTTCATTGATCTGGTGCGCAACATGCAGCGCTGCCAAGCCATCTTCCACAGGCACTGCTGTCGGTTGATCATTCATAATTGATGCTGCAAATAGATCAAGCTCCATGCCGATGGCGTTGGATTCTTCCACGTTTGGTTGGTCGAAGTAAATAAGTTTCTTTCCTTTAGTTCCAAGGTCAATTGATACATCCAAAGGCCCCGGTTCTCCTTCCAGATTTTTGAGCCGAACAACTTCTGTTTTCTTCTTGAAAAAGTCTACAGAGATGTAGGCGTCGCGCTGAAAGAAGCGTGTCTTTCGCATGTTCTTTAACGAGATCCGACTGGAGGTAAGGTTAGCTACACAACCGTTTGAAAATTCAATACGCGCATTCGCGATATCAGGTGTATCACTGACGACAGCCACACCGCTGGCACTGATTTTTCGAACATCTGATTTGACTACACTCAATACGATGTCAATGTCGTGTATCATAAGGTCGTGCACCACGGAAACATCTGTGCCACGCGGATTGAATTCTGCCAACCGGTGTGTTTCAATAAAGAGTGGTTGATTGAAATACGACTTTGCTGCAAGGAATGCCGGGTTGAATCGTTCTACATGTCCAACCTGTGCTTTTATTTGGGCTTCATTAACCAAAGAAACCAGCTTGCGACCTTCAGCTACAGTATGCGTAATTGGTTTTTCAATGAAGATGTGGCGGGAGGCACGAACGGCCTTCTTAGCGTACTCGAAATGAAAAAGGGTAGGAGTTACAATATCAATCGCATCGCAGGCGTCAATTAAATCATCGGGACTGTCAAACGCCAAAACGTCCAGCTCTTCGGCAACACGGGCAGCATGCTCCGGATTAGCGTCATAAAACCCTATTAGCCTGAAATTTGGGCTTTGTTTTAATAGTCGGATATGAATTTTGCCGAGGTGGCCTGCGCCGATGACGCCAATATTAACCATCTGAAATGGTGTGTTTTTGGTGCCGCGAAGGTAACAATTTGACAGCGCTCTTAAAAGTAATTAGTTCGGTCTGCCAACGTCCTTTTGTTGATTATTATGGGAAATCAAGCCAAAATATCATCGATTTTAAGGATTTCTTTGTAAAAGTATGGATAAGATAGTTCAGGAAGACACGCTCAAGCATCAAGGGATGCGGCGTAAAATGATTGAAGAATTGAGTGCAAAAGAGAGGTACGATCCTGCGGTTTTGGCTGCAATGATGAACGTGCCTCGTCATTTTTTCCTCGATCCTATTTTTGTACAGCAAGCCTATTCCGATACCGCTTTTCAGATTGGTGCGAAGCAAACGATTTCTCACCCGTCAACAGTTGCCTATCAGACGACACAATTAAACGTTAAAAAAGGCGATAAGATATTAGAGATCGGAACGGGGAGTGGTTATCAAACTTGCGTACTTCTGGAGCTTGGTGCTAAAGTTTTTTCGGTGGAAAGGCAACGAGAGTTATACGAGTCTACGGGAAAGTTGCTTAAAGACATGGGACGACAGCCTAAACTGTTTTATGGCGATGGTTATAAAGGATTGCCCACCTATGCACCATTCGACAAGATATTAGTAACCTGTGGTGCTCCTTTTGTGCCGGAAGATTTATTGCAACAACTAAAAGTAGGTGGTATTTTGGTTATTCCGGTAGGTGAAGGAAAAGTACAATTGATGACCCGTATCACGCGTTCCGGTGAACAATCATTTGAAAAAGAAGAGTTGAAAAACTTCAGCTTCGTTCCGATGCTGAGTTCTCGTGCTTGATTTTTTCAGATAAGAACATCACCATTATTTTAAGTGCATAAAAAAAGGCTGCTTCATTTTGAAGCAGCCTTTTTTGTGATCAAGATTGATTATTGATCCCACCAGAGACGAGGGCTCTGTAAGGAGCTACCTACGTTCACAGCGTTAGGATTGTTCTGACGCTCGTTGGTTGGGTAGATGTAACGACGTGGAATAGCGGAAACAGCTCCTGCATTTGGTTGCAGGTTAGGCTGACCGGTACGGCGCCAATCGTTCCATGATTCCGGCTGAAGATAATTCGCAAGGTATTTCTGGAAGATGATCAGATTCAGTTTGTCGGTGTTTGAACCGGCCCAAACTACATTGGCAGCCTGGTAGGCAGCATCGTCAGCTGCATCAACACCAAGTAGTGTCATATTTGCAGATACCGCCTCAGCAAGTGCAGCTTGAGCACCAGCATCGTCACCGGTAATCAGCTTGGCTTCTGCCTCGATGAACTTCTGCTCATGGTAGGTGAAAAATGCTACTGCAGCATCATCAGCCATGTAGAAAGCAGAAGGGAAGCCAGGTGCATAATAATCACCATTTACATCGATCATTTTTGCGAAACGAGGATCGTTCAAACCCTGCAAGGTGTCGGTGTGGAAGCAGCCGATACCGTAATAGTAATCAAGGGTTGAATAAGAGATGTCGGCGCGCTGGTCAATATACTGGAACCATGGACTCTGATAAGTGCTTCCGAATTTGAAGGCAACGTTATCATCGTTAGAGCCCAGTGCATTTGCACCGGCAATAGCGGTCAAAGCAGCATTTGCAGCCGCAGTTGCATCTCTTTTCGTTGTATGGATAGCCAAACGAGCTGACAAACCATAGGCGAAACGTTTCCAAGCGTCTGTATTTCCACCAAAAATAAGATCGTCTGTTCCTGGAGACAAGATGTCGTCTCCTGTATTATCCAAATCAGCAATACCTTCAGCAATCAATCCTGGAAGAATGACGTTGTAGATATCAGCCTGACTTTCGTAAGCGGGTGTAGGATTCAAGTTACCTTGAAACGCTTCACGGTATGGAACATCACCAAAAAGATCAGTCAAAGTGCTTAGAGAGTAAACCATCATGATCTTGGCTATACCACGGTAAGCATTATAACTGCCATCATTTTCATTGGCAATTTTAATAATATGGTTTAAGTCCGCCATATTACCTGCATACATATTATTCCAAAGGTTGTTAAAATCATCCTCGGTGAATACATATTGATTATAGGCAAAGAATTGACGGTAAGCTCCGGTTACATTCTGTGTGAAAACGCCGTTGTAGCGTGCAATGTCACCACCAAAAGTGTAGGCCAATGAAGCCTGCGCAGATGGAAGGATAATATTCACCGGAACCTCTGATGGTTCATTTGGATTATCGTTGACGTCACCAAAGTCTTTTGAGCAAGACGTCATGAACGAAACTGCCGCCAGCAGCAACGTTCCTCGGATGATATGATTGAATCTTTTCATAGTGCTATTTTTTTTCTTGTTGAAAGTATTAGAGCGTTACACGGATGGCAAAACCATACGTGCGGGTGCCCGGCATATTGAAATAGTCCATACCAAGACTGTTGCTGGCTCCGGTGAGCGAGGTTTCAGGATCGATACCTTTGTATTTGGTGCTCAACCAAAGGTTGCGACCAATAAAGGAAACGTCAACTGATCCGAATGGAGTCTTCTTCAACCACTCTTTCTTCAAAGAATAGGAAATTGACAACTCACGCA
>JBEGUX010000061.1:0-10912 GCA_041178685.1 Bacteroidota bacterium | reverse complement strand
AGAAACAGTACTTGATCAAAATGTAAATGTGCGGATGAATAAATACCTGGCCGATATTTTGGTAAGCAATCTGTTATCAAATGCTATAAAATACAATCAGGAAGGTGGGAAACTAATCGTGTCATTATTCTCTGACTCCTTGATGGTAAGTAATTCAGGAAATCCTTTGTCTATTCCGGATCACCGCATTTTTGAACGCTTTAAGCGCGGCGATTCTCCTGATTCGGTGGGATTGGGATTGGCGATAGTAAAACGCATTTGTGATCATTACCATTTCTTTCTTTCCTACCGTTACGACGATAATTTGCACCGTTTTTACGTTCAGTTTCCAAAAGAACGCCGAAAACTGGCGTGAAATCGGTAGTTCCCTTTTCCTTACCCGTTTAATGGTGTATATTTGCCACCAAGATGTCGGATTCACTCCATCACGAGTGCGGAATCGCACTGATTCGATTACTAAAACCACTTTCTTATTACCGTAAAAAATACGGCACCCCTTTATACGCCCAAAACAAGTTGTATCTCTTGATGGAGAAACAACACAATCGAGGACAGGATGGTGCAGGAGTGGCCAATATTAAATTCGACGTTGCTCCAGGAACTCGCTATATCAGTCGCACTCGCTCTGTAGAAAAGCAAGCGCTGGCCGATATTTTCAGCCGGATCAATTCCCGTTTCGAAGACCTTGCTAAAACGGATCCTGAAAAACTGGATGATACGAAATGGCTGAAAGAAAACGTAGCTTATACCGGTGAGTTGTGGCTGGGACATCTTCGCTATGGAACCTATGGCGGAAACTCTATCGAATCATGTCATCCGTTTCTTCGACAGAATAACTGGATGACCAAGAATCTTGTCGTGGCCGGGAATTTCAACATGACAAATGTGGAGGAGTTGTTTCAACAGCTCGTTCAACTCGGCCAACACCCAAAGGAGAAATCGGATACTGTTACCGTAATGGAGAACATTGGCCATTTCCTGGATGAAGAGAATGAGGCATTGTATACGAAGTTCAAGGAACTGGGAAACAGTAAGCAAGAGATTTCGCCGCTTATCGCTGAACACCTCGATATCGAGCGACTCTTGAAGCGTTCATCCAAGCAATGGGATGGTGGTTATGTTATCGCCGGCCTAATTGGGCATGGTGATGCTTTTGTTTTGAGAGATCCTGCAGGCATTCGCCCAGCCTACTATTATAAAGACGAAGAAATTGTTGTCGTTACTTCGGAGCGACCGGCTATAATGACGGCATTCAATGTTCCGCTGGAAGACATCAAAGAAATTAAACCCGGACACGCGTTGATCATTCGCAAGAATGGAAAAGTTACAGAGCCGATGATTAAAGAGCCTGTGCAACGACTTAGCTGTTCGTTTGAACGGATTTATTTTTCGCGCGGCAGCGATGCAGATATTTATCAGGAGCGTAAAGAGTTAGGTCGCCTATTATGTCAATCCATTTTGCAAGGCATTGACTACGATGTGAAAAATACGGTCTTCTCGTTCATTCCCAACACTGCGGAAGTTGCATTTTATGGAATGACAACGGGGATTGAAGATTATTTGAAAGAAGTAAAGAAGAGAAAGATCAAAGCATTAGGATCGGATATTTCCGATGATAAACTCACCGAGATTCTTTCTATTCGTCCACGCACCGAAAAGGTGACGCTGAAGGATGCAAAGTTGCGGACGTTCATCACCAACGATGCTGATCGCAGTGAAATGGTTGCTCACGTGTACGATATTACCTATGGAAGTGTTCGTCGCGGACAAGACAACCTGGTAATCATTGATGATTCGATTGTTAGAGGAACAACATTGAAAAACTCGATCATCCGAATGCTTGATCGACTTGGTCCAAAAAAGATCATTGTGGTTTCATCGGCGCCGCAAATTCGTTATCCTGATTGTTATGGAATAGACATGGCGCGCATAGGTGATTTAGTGGCTTTCCGCGCTGCTATAAAGTTGTTAGAGGAGCACAATATGGAACATATCGTTGATGAAGTTTATCAACGTTGTAAAGAGCAGTTGGAGCTGGGAGTACATGAAATGAAAAATTTTGTGCGGATGATTTATCAGCCCTTCTCCGCCGAACAGATTAGTGATAAGATTGCGGAGCTCGTCAAGCCGGAGGGGTGTCAAGCAGAGTTGCAGATTATCTTTCAGAAAATTGAAGATTTACACAGCGCCTGTCCGAACCATCGCGGCGACTGGTATTTTTCCGGCAACTACCCAACGCCGGGAGGAAATAAAGTGGTGAATCAGGCCTTCGTGAATTATGTGGAAGGTATCACTGCACGTGCCTATTAATCAAAGCCCGCAGTTTGATTTTAGATTGCATTTATTTTTAGTTTTATAAAATAGTTAGATTAATAAAATCGTTATGTATTCCAAATGAAAAATCACACAGGTTCTATTGTATTGGCAATTGCCATTGTTGCGACAGCTTGGATATTAGGGAACTCCTGGAATTACCGTTTTAAAACGCAGGAGACAATATCTGTAACAGGACTTGCCTCCAAAGACTTCTCCAGCGATCTTATTGTTTGGAATGGAAATTATTCGCGGAAAAGTCTTGACCTGCGATCTGCTTATGCGCAGCTTAAGGCAGACGAAAATAATTTACGAAAGTATCTGCTTGGAAAAGGTATTGACACCAAAGAGCTCGTCTTTTCTGCCATTGCTATAGATAAGCAATTCAACTATTCATACGATGAAAGTGGTCGACAAACAAGTGTAGAGTTTACCGGTTATAACCTTACGCAGTCGGTAACCGTGGAATCGAAGAACATTGAGAAAGTAGAAGCCATTTCACGTGAGGTGACCGAACTTATTGAGCAAGGAATTGAATTCTATTCCAGTCAGCCGGCATATTATTATACCAAACTAGCTGATTTGAAATTGGATTTGCTGGCAAAAGCTGCAGAAGATGCACGTAAGCGTGCGGAAACAATTGCAACCAATAGCGGAAGCCGGATTGATAGAGTTCGAAAAGCCACGATGGGGGTTTTTCAAATCACCGGACAGAACTCTAACGAAGATTATAGCTACGGTGGAGTTTTTAATACAGAGTCCCGCGAAAAAACGGCGAGTATTACGATACGTATGGAATTCCAGGTGGATTAAGCCAGGATTCCTTTTTTCATCAAATACTCCGCTATTTGAATGGCATTGGTAGCAGCGCCTTTACGAAGATTGTCTGCAACAATCCACATATTAAGGGAATTGGGCTGCGATTCATCACGGCGAATTCTTCCTACAAAAACGTCGTCTTTACCTTCAGCGTCTATTGGCATTGGGTATTGTTGGTTGCCCGGATCATCAACGACAACCACTCCCGACATTTGTGAAAGGAGCTGACGTACAGTTGCAAGATCAAAGTCTTTTTTGAATTCAATATTCACCGATTCACTATGTCCGCCTTTCACTGGCACGCGAACTGTTGTGGACGTTATGCGAATAGTATCATCACGAAGGATTTTTCGTGTTTCGTTGATCATCTTCATCTCTTCCTTGGTATATCCGTTCTCCAGGAAGGTATCGATTTGTGGCAATACATTTAAATCAATCTGATAGCGGTACGCCATTTCTCCCTCTACGCCTTTCCGCTCGTTCATCAGTTGATCGATCGCTTTTTTTCCTGTTCCCGAAACGGATTGATACGTGGACACTACAATCCTTGAAATGCCATACTGCTTATGAAGCGGCTGGAGCGCCATCACCATTTGAATAGTGGAGCAGTTGGGGTTGGCAATGATTTTATCGGTAGCAGTCAAAATATCAGCGTTGATTTCCGGCACGATCAGACATTTGGTAGGATCCATCCGCCACGCAGAGGAGTTGTCGATTACGGTGATACCGGCAGCGGCAAACTTTGGCGCCCATTCTAATGACGTGCTTCCGCCCGCAGAGAACAATGCGACAGCTGGTTTTTGCTGAATAGCATCGGCTGCAGTTACCACTTTCCAAGCCTTTCCGGCGAATGTTACTTCTTTACCAACGGACCGTTCGGTGGCGACAGGGATAAGTTCTGTCACCGGAAAATTCCTTTCTTCCAGCACACGTAACATGGTACCTCCAACAAGGCCGGTAGCACCGACAACAGCAACTTTCATAAGCGTGATTTTTAGTTATACCACAAATAAGCGGTATTTTTTTTGATCCTTCACTTCCTGGTTGTAACAGAAATCAACAGGTAATTCCTTTGTGTCGTTAATTTCTTTGGTGTGAGAAAGCTGTTGTTATTTCTGTTGGTCTATTTCTCGATATCCGTTTCCTATGGACAATGGGTAGATGATTTTTCAGACGGAGAATTTCTTGTCAGTCCACCCTGGATGGGCGACACGGCTGATTTTATGGTTAATAGCTTAGGTCAACTTCAATTGAATGCAACTGATCCGGCCAGTAGTCGCTTAGCAGCTCACGTACCTCTGACGTCATTGAATACTATAGAATGGCGTTTTACAATACAATTGTCTTTCTCTCCATCCTCTTCCAATTTTGCGCGTGTTTATTTGGTGTCTGATAGGGAGGATTTTACAGGGAACGGGTACTTTTTACAATTTGGAGAAGCATTGTCCAACGATGCCGTGGAACTATTTCGCCAGGATGGAACAAATTATGTGTCTGTCTGCCGCGCATCAAACGGACAAATTGCGTCTGCGTTTTCGTTGCGAGTAAAGGTGACGCGCGATGATGTGGGAGTATGGCGACTATATTTAGATACCAATCAAACATCCGTTTATCATCAGGTTGCTATTGGAGCAGAAGGAATGTATTCCTCGTCCGAATGGACGGGAATAACCTGTACTTATACCTCAGCAAATACATCGCGGTTTTACTTTGATGATTTTTACGTTGGCCCTCCTGTTGTTGATACCACACTTTCTCAGACGGCAAGTAAGCACGATGTTATTTTTTCTGAAATCTATTTTGAGCCATCCTCTTCTGCTGTAATTCCTAATGCAGAATATGTTGAACTATATAACCGAAGAGATAGTACTATTGAATTAAGTGGTTGGATATTGAGCGATGGCAGTTCAACAGCTCGATTCCCCGGCCGTTTTTCAATACCGCCACACTCATACGTAATAGTCACCTCGGATGACGACACTTCGCTTTTTGCGGGCTATGGTGATGTTATAGGATTATCCGGATTTCCTCCGCTGAATAATGATGTTGGCGATAGACTAGCTCTCATGGATGCAAGCAGTCAATTAATTGACGAAGTTACTTTCTCGGACCGTAGTTACGGGACTTCTTCCAAAAAAAACGGAGGATGGACGGTTGAGCGTATCGATACATCCTTTGTTTGTGAAAACGAGGGAAACTGGTGTGCCACTACAAGTCCTACCGGAGGAACGCCCGGATCGTTGAATGCTGTAAACGGAATTTTTACGGACGACATTTCTCCATACATAAAAAATGCATGGTTAATAGACAGCACAACGATTGTCATTCAATATTCAGAGCCTGTCGATTCATTGCAAATGATGAATACCGATAACTATAGAATAATAACGCAAGATGGACGTACATGTGTCATAGATCATTTCGTTTTTCGGAGTAATACTACTATAGAAATACAATTAACCAACTCGATTGATTATGCAACGATATTACCACTAACGGTTATCACAGATTGTTCCTTAAATAGTTTTGATACGACACAAACTGATCGTGTAACTTTTCCTCGTTTGCCTTTGCCGGGCGATGTTGTTATTAATGAGGTATTGTTTGACGCTGCCGAAGGAACATCGGATTTTGTGGAGCTGGTGAATCGTTCTTCGGAGGTAGTAAATCTTCAAAATGTTATGATAGCAGAGACGGCGTTTGAAAGTCAAACTATTAGCGGCACGGCGAAGGTGTTGACGCGCGAGCAACGCTTACTTTTTCCCGGCGAGCTATTTCTTTTTTCAGAAGATGAACGCGGTCTGCAGAAATACTATCCGGAGAATTCTCCTCCGCGAATGCAATACGTAGAAGAACTGCCGGATTTTAATTCGACGGAAGGAGGCTTGTTATTAATCGGATCCGGCGGAGAGATACTGGATCGAATGCAATATGCTTCAGAGTGGCACTATCCGTTACTGACAGAAACAAAAGGAGTAAGTCTGGAGCGAACCACAATAATAGGCGATGGAATGGACCGCTCTACATGGCATTCAGCTTCGGGTTTCGCCGGTTATGCTACGCCAGGTAAGGCGAATTCACAGCGCTACGAATCGGGGGAACTGAAAGGAGAGGTGAGAGTTGATCCTATTGTATTCTCTCCGGGGAACGATGGGAATGCTGATGTTATGATACTCTCTTTTCGTTTCCCCGATCCCGGGCGGATGGTAGCTTGCAGGATTTTTTCATCTACTGGTAGCCTGGTGCGTTTTTTAGTAAACAATGAGTTAATCGGGAATGATGGAGTTTTTTCGTGGGACGGTACAGACGATAATAATCGGTTGGTATTGGCGGGACGCTATATCGTATTTATGGAAACGATCTCGATGAGTGGACAGGTTAATCGCTACCGAATAGGATGTGGCGTGGTTTATTGAACCGCGATAAAGTGCCGGTAAAAAGGAAGAAATGGATAAAATTGAAAACGCTGCTTAGATCGTGGCGATTACCTTGAGTTCAATAGCAATCGGAGTGGGCAGGCAATTAATTTCAAGTGTTGTGCGGCACGGAGGATTTTCGCGAAAGTATTCTGCCCACAACTTATTGTAGACCGGAAAATCATCTTTCATATTGGTGAGAAACACGGTTACATCTACTATTTTGTCCCAGGAAGAGCCGGCGTCTTCCAGGATATAGCGTACATTTTTGAATACCGAATGACACTGCTCTGCAATATCGTAGGAAATTATTTTTCCTTGTTCGTCCAGATCTACTCCGGGAATCTTTTTCGTACCACGTTCACGCGGTCCAACTCCGGAAAGAAATAAAAGGTTGCCAACTTTACGTGCATGCGGATAAAGACCAACAGGTTCAGGAGCTTTGGAAGAATCGAATTTCTCAGACATACAAAACGGGTGTTTTATCGCTGTAAAAGTAGCGTTTTAGAGCATTGGATGTTCGTAGGTTTTATGTTTCGTTATTTACAAATCAAGGATGATCAATACTATTATGGCTAAACGTATATTTGTCGAGTACTAGCTGCGGCTTAGATCATTTTATGTACAGAAGAAGGATACCACTACATATTATTTTTTTGCTGTGTTTTTTGTGTACCGTTGACGCATTTGCCCAGCCGGATCAATACAAGAAGCATAAAACGGACAACATCGTTAGGATGAATATTACCAATCCGGTAATTTTTGGTGGGCGATCTTTTATCGTAGGGTATGAGCGCGTGTTGGGCGATCATCAGTCGATTTCTGTAAACATCGGAAGAACATCGCTTCCTAAAATTTCAGTTCCTGGTTTTAATGCCTTAGGCTCGGCAATTCAAATGACCAAAGAGCACGAAGACAAGGGAATCAACGTATCTGCTGATTACAGGTTCTATCTTAAAAGTGAAAATCGTCATAAGGCGCCGCGCGGCGTTTATCTGGCGCCCTATATTTCGTATAATTCTTTCATCCGCTATAACAAATACACACTTAATACCACAGATTTCTATGGCGACGTTTTTACCAAGTTTGAATTGTATACCGCTTCTGTTGGCGGGGAACTTGGATATCAGTTTTTGTTTTGGAATCGGCTTGCACTCGATTTTATCCTCATCGGTCCGGGCCTGACCAATTACAAGATCGACACCTCTCTAAGCACTGATCTTAGTCCGGATGATGAGTCGGCACTCTTCCAGCGTATTGATGAAATCCTTGCCGATAAAGTTCCCGGCTTCGACTTTATTTTCGGAAATCATTCCTTTGAAAAGTCCGGTAAAGTCAATACCACAACGCTGGGATTTCGGTATATGGTTCATGTGGGCTTTTGTTTTTGATATTGTTCTCGCGGAGAATTCGATTTTAGGGCAAAAAGCACGAAAATTAAATTAATAATCATCATAAATAATAAATGACAATCATTTATTGCCAATAAAAACTCATTAACAAGCCTCTTTTTATTAAATCGATCAGCGGGATAGTTAATTAACTATCAGATTATCAGGCAGTTTGAGGAGCACACAAACAACGGGTTTTCGCTTTTTTTTCGTAGCTTTGCAGCCTTTATTTTCAGGCCGTTACATGGCAAAAAAGTATCCTGAATATAAGTCGTTAGACCTTCCCAAAGTGGCGGCAGATGTCCTTGCTTTGTGGGAAACCGAAGACACGTTTTCGGCGAGTTTATCTCACCGCAAAGGTCGTCCTGCGTTCACTTTTTTTGAAGGTCCGCCATCGGCAAATGGTTTGCCTGGTATTCACCACGTAATGGCACGCGCCATTAAAGACATCTTTTGTCGTTATAAAACACAAAAGGGATTTTTAGTTCATCGTAAAGGAGGTTGGGATACCCACGGTCTTCCCATCGAACTTAGTGTAGAGAAAACACTTGGCATTCGTAAAGACGACATCGGAAAAACGATTTCTATAGAAGAATACAACCGCTTTTGCAGGAAAGAGGTGATGAAATACAAAGATGTTTGGGACGACCTTACGCGCAAAATGGGTTATTGGGTCGACCTGGACAATCCATACATCACGTTCGAAAATTCATACATCGAAACCTGCTGGTACTTGTTGAGTGAGTTGCACAAGAAAGGACTACTCTACAAAGGATACACTATTCAGCCATATTCTCCTGCTGCCGGAACAGGACTGAGTTCACACGAACTCAACCAGCCGGGAACGTACAAATCGGTGAAAGACACTACTGCCGTTGCTATGTTCCGCACCAATGGTGCAGCGCTTGGCATTGATCGTGCAGATGTGTATTTCCTCGCATGGACCACTACACCTTGGACACTCCCTTCTAATACCGCATTGGCTGTTGGAGCAAAGATCCGGTACGCTGCCATTGAATCGTTTAATCCGTATTCCGGAGCTCCTGTTGTTGTAGTGCTTGCTCAGGATTTGATGGGGAAATATTTTCCGGAGAAAAACAGTGAACTCTCCTTCGAAGAATATAAGCCGGGCGACAAAGCAATTCCATTCCGTATTTTAAAAACGTTTACCGGACAAGAGCTTGCAGGCAGCCGCTATGAACAGTTGTTGCCTTACGCACAGCCTACCGATGGAGATGCGTTCCGCGTTATCACCGGCGATTTTGTAAGTACCGAAGATGGAACAGGTATCGTTCATATCGCACCAAGTTTTGGTTCAGATGACTTCCGCGTTGCCAAGCAAAATGGCATCGGTTCTCTCACATTGGTAGATCGTCAAGGTCGATTCACTGCTGAAGTGCACGACATGGCCGGAGAGTTTGTAAAAGAACAGTACCTCACCGATGCTGAAAAGGAAGAGGCAAAGCAAAAGCAGGGCGGAGAAAAATACCTCACCGTTGATGAACGCATTGCCATTCGCTTGAAAAAAGAAGGCAAAGCATTCAAGGTCGAGAAATACGAACACAACTATCCGCATTGCTGGCGAACCGACAAGCCGGTACTTTATTATCCACTCGATTCTTGGTTCATCCGCACCACTGCGCTCAAAGACCGGATGGTGGAACTCAATAAGTCCATCAACTGGAAACCGGAATCCACCGGCACAGGACGCTTTGGCAACTGGCTGGAAAATCTTGTAGACTGGAACCTTTCCCGTTCGCGTTATTGGGGAATTCCATTGCCGGTATGGCGCACAGAAGATGGAGCTGAAGAAGTCTGCATTGGAACAGTCAAACAGCTGAACGATGAAATCGAGAAAGCTGTGAAAGCGGGATTCATGGAAAAGAATCCGCTGCAGGGCAAGACTGACACTGAAGCAAAAGATTTTGCTTTCGATTTGCATCGTCCTTACGTCGATGAGATCTTCCTCGTATCACCTTCTGGAAAGAAGATGACACGCGAGACAGATCTGATAGACGTTTGGTTTGATAGTGGCGCCATGCCGTATGCGCAATGGCATTATTTGGGAGATAAAAATGCACTACCGTTTGGAAATCCTGCCGAAAAAGGATTCACGGCTTATCCTGCCGACTTCATTGCGGAGGGTGTAGATCAGACGCGAGGTTGGTTTTTTACTCTTCATGCCATCGCAGTGATGCTGTTTGATTCTGTCGCATTCAAAAACGTCGTTTCAAACGGTTTGGTGTTGGACAAGAACGGCAATAAGATGTCGAAGCGACTCGGCAATGCTGTCGATCCCTTCGAGACGCTTGCCGCCTACGGACCGGACGCTACTCGCTGGTACATGATTAGCAATGCGCAGCCGTGGGATAATTTGAAATTCAATACAGAAGGTATTGCTGAAGTTCAACGCAAGTTCTTTGGCACACTTCATAACACCTATTCTTTCTTTGCCCTTTACGCGAACATTGACGGTTTTTCATTTGAAGAAAAAGAGATTCCGGTAAGCGAACGTACTGAGCTTGATCGTTGGATTCTTTCGGTGCTGAATTCTTTAATTAAAACAGTTGACGAAAGTTATGCTGATTACGAACCAACCCGAGCTGCACGTGCTATTGCTGATTTTGTATCGGAGCATTTGAGTAACTGGTATGTTCGACTGGGTCGTCGCAGATTTTGGAAGGGCGATTACTCTTCCGATAAAATATCGGCATATCAAACATTATATACATGTTTGGAAACCATCGCTCAACTGATGGCCCCCATTGCTCCTTTTTATTCGGATCAACTGTTCCGCAGCCTGAATGAATGTAGCGGCCGACAAAAAATCGCTGCTGTTCATTTATCAGATTTTCCGGTAAGTGATGCTTCCATCATTGATCCATCGCTGGAAGAACGCATGGAACTGGCGCAAAAGATTTCTTCGCTGGTGCTTTCACTTCGAAAGAAAGTCAACATTCGCGTTCGCCAGCC
>JBEGUX010000060.1:0-7797 GCA_041178685.1 Bacteroidota bacterium | reverse complement strand
TGATAACGTTATTGATTATAAAATTAAGTTGTTGCTCTCCGACGTGCTTGGTAAAAAAGTGAAGTCGTCCAATTCGGAATTTGGCGAGATTGAGGATGATGGGCTTGGGCGTACTCAATTGTACCTCAGCATGAAAGGAACGGTGGATAATCCTAAAATCAGCTACGACCGAAAAGCAGTAGGCGAGAAAATCAAACAGGAAGCCAAGCAGGAAAAGGAACAATTAAAGCAGTTATTACGGGACGAATTTGGCGGTAAGAAGAAACAGGAACAGAAGCCTGCCGAGCCTCCAAAAAAGAAAAAAGAAGAGCTGGAAATCGAGTGGTAATCAGCCGATTCGTAATCCTCTCATTTTCAAATATTCAAGCAAGAAGTAGAGCGATTACATTTTTTAATCTTCATTAATTTTACTGTCGAAATTCGGTTGAAAACTCCATCTTTGCAGCCACAATAACCCCCGGTTTTCTTCGTTTCAAAAAGAAAACAAGCTGATTTGAGGTGAATATTTACACGCAAAAACAACGTTGGAAAACGCTTTTATTGGTAGCGGCGCTATTGATTGGCGCCACATCGCTTTGGTACACGAATAAATTGGTAAAAAAACTTTCTGAGGAAGAAGGAAAGAAAATTCAATTGTGGGCCGAAGCTACGCGACGCCTTGCTGATGTCACCGAATTGAATGCGGACATTAATTTCCTTTCCATCGTTATTGGAAACAATACTACCATTCCGGTGATCTTAACGGACGAGAACTTCAATGCTTTGTCCTGGAGAAACCTGGATTCCTTGCGCACAACGGACACCACCTATCTGGCGAATGAAATAAGTACGATGCTAAAGCAGCATCCGCCGATTGAGATTGAAATCGCACCGCAGTTAAAGCAGTACATTTTATACAAGGACTCAGAAGTTCTTGTCCGCCTTCGATACTATCCTTACCTACAGCTCGCTGTCATCGCGCTCTTTTTATTTGTTTCTTATCTGGCATTCAGCTCATCGCGAAAGGCAGAACAGAATCAGGTATGGGTGGGAATGGCAAAAGAAACTGCTCACCAGTTGGGCACACCGCTTTCCTCTATGATGGCGTGGTTGGAGTTGCTAAAAATGAAAGGTACCGGTGCGGAGTATACGGCAGAAATTGAAAAAGATGTTCAGCGGTTGCAAACCATTACAGACCGTTTCTCAAAGATCGGGTCAGCGCCTTCTCTCAAGAAGGAAAATGTACTGACCGTTATGCAGCATTCTGTCGACTACATTCGTTCTCGCTCATCCGACAAAGTAAAATTCAGTATTGCAGGTCCGTCCCATGAATTGTTCGCGCCACTCAACGTTCCGCTCTTCGAATGGGTGATTGAAAATATTTTAAAGAATGCACTCGATGCCATGGAAGGTTCCGGGAGCATTCAGGTAAGTATTACGGATCAGCAGCAATTCGCGTACATTGATATCACCGATTCCGGAAAAGGAATTCCTAAGTCATCCTATAAGACTATTTTCAAACCGGGATACACGACAAAAAGTCGTGGATGGGGCTTGGGCTTGTCGTTAAGCAAACGAATCGTGGAAGAGTATCACGACGGACAAGTATTCGTCAAGAGCTCCGAGTTGGGCAAGGGCACAACCTTCCGCATTGTGTTGAAGAAATAATTATTTTCATACTAATGGCCGGAGTTTATCTTCATATTCCATTTTGCCGGCAAGCCTGTCACTATTGTGATTTCCATTTTTCAACCTCGCGTCAGAAGGTCGACGATATGGTTGCTGCAATAGTGAAAGAAATCGAACTACGAAAAGAATTTCTAAAAGATCGGTCGTTATCTACGGTTTATTTTGGCGGAGGTACACCTTCGCTGTTAACAGTTACACAACTGAATACGTTGCTGTTGGAGTTGAGCCGTCATTTCACATTTCTGGAGAATGCAGAAATCACCTTGGAAGCTAATCCGGATGATATCTCAGCAGCTACTTTGAAAGAATGGAAAAGCGCAGGAATAAATCGTCTCTCTATCGGTGTGCAAAGTTTTTCCGATGAGGATTTACGCTTTATGAATCGGGCCCATTCTGCAGCTGAAGCGGTAGCTGCCATTCGGTTGGCTCGTGAAATGGATTTCCGGAATCTCACCATCGATCTGATCTATGGAACGCCGACCATGAATGATGAAATGTGGCAAAATAATCTAGCCATGCTAAAAGAATTTGATCTGCCTCATTTTTCGTCGTATGCATTGACCGTAGAACCTCGAACAGCATTAGCACAGTTTGTACGCAACCGTATTGTAGCAATGCCTGAAGAGGAACAAGCTGCTGCACAATTTCATCAGCTCATGCAATGGGCAAGAGAAAACGGCTATGAGCATTATGAGATTTCTAACTTCGCCAAACCAGGGCGATATTCACGACACAATACGGCGTATTGGCAAGGAGAACATTATCTGGGTATTGGACCATCGGCACATTCCTTCAATGGACAAGAACGTTCGTGGAACATTCGGAATAATCCTGAATACATACGAGCCATTACTACAGACGAAATTCCAACGGAGAAAGAATCACTTACCGTGGAGCAACGATACAATGAATATGTGATGACTGCTTTGCGAACACAATGGGGAATTCAAAGAGATGTAGTTGGTGAAAAATTCGGAGAAGATGCTTTGTCGCATTTAGAAGAACAATTGCTGCGAGTTAAATCGAATTCCTGGATCGCAGATAACGGTACTCAAATACTACTTACTGATGCCGGTAAGTTATTTGCCGATCACATTGCTTCCGAATTGTTTCGCTGATGGAGTTGTAATTTACTAAAGCGCATCCACTCTGCCTTTTTCGTCAATCCGGTAGTCTTCATTTTCTTTTTGTACTTGATAAATTAACGATCGGTACGGCTTTTTATCAGACCGCTTTGCAAATAGTTGTGCTTTGATAATTATTGGCGGCCACACTTGATGGTAAACCGTACATTTACGAATGGTATCTTCCTTTACTACTACCTTAGGGGAATAGCGCATTTTACAATATTCATACTGAAGAATTAGTTTTTCTTTTACGCTTTTGTTTCCTGAATTGAAATCATGCGGAGTCAAATAGACATCCACACTGCAGGTGTCTGTGCTACTTTTTTCCTCTAGTGCTTTTTTTTCATTATCATCAGTGGTGTTGATAGAATTGTTTTTTACTTCAGTTCCCATGTTGCGTGTCACAGGTTGATTTTCTGAACACGAGTAAATGGTCATAACGCTCACGATAATGAGAGTAAGCCAGCTAATTAGGCTCCTTGCGCCCGAGAATTTGGAGGAGGAGAACATTTATTTCAGTGGTGTGGACATAGTGATAATAATATACTAAACAATCAGAAGTTGTAGACGATTTGACTTATGATTTTAATAAAAAATAATTGACATTGAAAGCTGTAAGAAAACCAACGAAACTGTAAAAGCTATTCGGCCTGTTCCTCGTCTTCGATTTCGTTTTGTGCTGTATTTTTTCCGGAACGGCCGGCAACAAGGATAACAATTTCGCCTTTTGGCGGATGTGCCGAATAGTGATCGGCAAGTTCTTTAAGTGTACCGCGTCTTGTTTCCTCGTGTAGCTTGGAGATTTCCCGGCATACACATGCCTGTCGTTCGCTACCAAGCGCAGTTCCCAGTTCACTCAGGGCACGAAGGAGTCTAAATGGTGATTCATAGAAAACCATTGTGCGATCTTCGTTTACCAATTTTTGTAGGCGTGTTTGACGGCCTTTTTTCTGAGGAAGAAATCCTTCAAAGCAAAAACGGTCGCAAGGCAAGCCCGAGTTGACCAATGCCGGAACAAATGCTGTTGGTCCGGGTAAAGTTTCTACCTCCACACCTTGCTTAACACACTCGCGGACGATTAAAAATCCCGGATCAGAAATTCCCGGAGTTCCTGCATCGGTCACCAAGGCTACATTTTCTCCTGCAGCGATACGCTCGACCAACTCTTCCACAACACGATGCTCGTTATGCGCATGATACGATCGCAGCGGCTTATGAATATCGAGATGTCGTAATAAATTTCCACTGGTACGCGTGTCTTCTGCTAATATGAGATCGGCTTCTTTAAGTACACGAATGGAACGTAAAGTAATATCTTCAAGATTGCCTACAGGCGTCGGTACCAATATCAGCTTCGCCATTTTTTGCTATCAGGCGCCGAGACGTCGTTCGACCAATTCAACGAAGTGGCGAACATTTTCATCGGAGGTATTCCATCCGTATTTGCCAACTACTTCTTTATCCAAATAGTTCATGGCTTCCTGCAATGATCCACAGCTGTTCACTTTTTCAATAGCCGAATTATAGTACGCAGCATCTCCTTGGAAAAGGTGCTGGATGAACTGAAACTTTTCGTTGATACCGATAGCAGATTTCAGATCTTTTATCGGAGCATGTTGCAAGGAGTCGGAGATGCGTTCACTACCGTTACGTTTAGCAATCATTTCTGCCAAGGTTGCATTTCCGTGAAATTGATTGGCCACTGTTGTTGCCTCCTCGAATTGTTCATTTAATTCACCGGCCATTTTTTTAGGAAGTTTTCCGGCACGTACCTTCTGTTCCTCAGATCGATTGATTGCATCTACCAGGATCTCTTCACTATTAGCCGGATGATGTTGGACTACTGGTGCCGGTGCCGGCTCGGGTTCAATTGGTTGTCCGGTAAAGCGTTCGGCTACTGCCAACTCCAAATCGTCCATTGATTTTATGGCATTGTGCTGGTGCAGTGAAAGTGCCAATTCATAAGCGACCCGAATTTCCTGAAGGAATTCAGTCATTTCATACTGAGGAATCGATGGCGTTCGCTGCATCAATTCGTTATGTTTTTCAATAAGATCTTCCAGTCGGTGCCGGAGTTGGTTGTGTAAGGTCTGCCTGTTCATAGTCTACTTATACTCAAATGTACGCCGGGAAGGCGCTCTAAATACCATCTTTAGAGAAATGAAACGAACAACACGTGTTAAAATTGTTCGACCAATCCTTTATAGTGCTCTTATCCTTTTAATTCTGCCTTAAAACTGCTAGTTTCGCTTGTCAAAGCCGATTACGCATGTTTGTTGAAAATCTCAAGAAATCAGAACCCCGTAGAGGGCATATTGAAGTTATTTGCGGTTGTATGTTTTCCGGTAAGACCGAAGAGCTGATCCGCCGACTCAAACGTGCGAAAATTGCCAAACAACAGGTCGAAATATTTAAGCCGAAAGTAGACATTCGTTACGATGATGTTAATGTAGTATCGCACGACTCCAATTTCATTCACAGTACGCCGGTTGATTCGGCGTCGCAGATATTACTGATGGTAGCCGATGTTGAAGTAGTTGGAATTGATGAAGCGCAGTTTTTCGATGATGAGTTGCCGATGGTTTGCAAACAACTTGCTGATCGCGGTATCCGTGTTGTTGTAGCCGGATTGGACATGGATTATCTTGGAAAACCTTTTGGCCCGATTCCCAATATGCTGGCCATCGCTGAATACGTTACCAAGGTGCACGCAATCTGTATTCACTGCGGAAACCTGGCTAACTTCTCTCACCGGACAGTCTCTAATGACTCGAGAATTTTACTCGGCGAACAAGAGAGCTATGTCCCGCTTTGTCGCACGTGTTACAACCAAGCTAACGCAATCATCAGCCAACCGTAATGGGGCCCAATCAATATACTGTACGTACCGTTGCTGAAATAGCCGGAGGAGAGCTGGTTGTAAAGGTTCCGCATCACACTTCGTTTGAGGAACTGTTGACCGACAGTCGTAAACTCATTCATCCGGAAGTCTCATTGTTTTTTGCACTAAAAGGTGAACGTCACGATGGACACCGATTTATTCCTGATCTGGTTAAACAAGGCGTTATTAATTTTGTGATCAGTGAATTCAGGCCTGAGTTTGAATCACTCGAGGCCAACTTTGTAGTGGTCCATGATTCATTACAAGCATTACAACAATTGGCCGCTTCGCACCGCCGACATTTCGCATATCCGGTTATCGCAATTACAGGCAGTAATGGTAAAACCATCGTTAAAGAATGGCTCTACCAATTATTACGCTCCGACTATAACATTGTCCGTAGCCCAAAGAGTTACAATTCACAGATTGGAGTTCCGTTATCGGTCTGGCAAATGAATGATGATCATCAGTTGGCCATTTTTGAAGCCGGTATTTCGTGCCCGAATGAAATGGCTAATCTGGAGAAGATCATTCATCCAACTGTTGGTGTATTCACCAACATCGGGGCTGCACACGAAGCAAATTTTTCTTCGCGCGAGGAGAAAGTGAAGGAAAAATTGCAACTCTTTGATCACGTTGAAAACCTGGTGTATTGCAAAGATTACCCTGAAGTATCATCGGCCATTGATTCAAAGCAATTTCACCATTCTCAATTGAAACGATTTAGCTGGTCTAGAAAAACAAAAGCAGATCTTCAAATTGCACGAGTAACCAAGAAAGCAGACGAGTGCGAGATTCAGGCGGTCTTTGATAACCGTTTTATCAGTATACGTATTCCTTTTACGGATGAGGCGTCAATTGAAAATGCAATTCACTGTTGGGCAGTACTTTTGTTGCTGGGAATTGAAGATGCTCAGATAGAAGAGCGTATGCATTTTCTGAGTCCGGTTGCGATGCGACTGGAGATGAAAACCGGCATCAATCATTGTTCAATCATCAATGATAGTTACAATTCTGACCTTGGATCATTGACTATTGCGCTGGATTTTTTAGGTCAGCAGAAGCAACACGAACGCCACACGTTAATATTGTCCGATATTTTACAGAGTGGGAAAAATGAAGTGGCGCTTTATAACGAAGTGGCAGACTTGCTTTTGGCTAAAAAGGTGAGCCGTTTGTTTGGTATTGGCGCCGCTATTTCCAGACAGCGAAATTTATTTAGAATGCCGGCCACGTTCTTCGAAACGACGGAGGATTTTTTGAAAGCGTTTCCGGAAATGTCGTTTCGCGATGAAGCGGTGTTATTGAAAGGCGCACGGCCATTTGGTTTCGAGCAGATCGTCAAACTGTTACAGCAGAAAGCGCATGAAACGGTGTTGGAAGTCAACATCAATGCGTTGGTGCACAATTTGAATTACTATCGTTCACGACTTCGTCCTACTACGAAAATGATGGCTATGGTAAAAGCTACTTCGTACGGGAGCGGAAGTCATGAGATTGCCAGCGTGCTTCAATTTCATCACGTGGATTATTTGGCAGTAGCGTACACAGACGAAGGAGTTGAGTTACGAAAGGCCGGAATCACTTTGCCGATCATGGTAATGAATCCCGAAGTGCACAGCTTTGATGCAATGATACGCTACCGGCTGGAGCCGGAGATTTATAATTTCCGTTTATTAAACCAACTTAACGAGTCACTTAAAAAACATACCGGTGAACCGTTCCGAATACATATCAAACTTGATACCGGCATGCACCGTTTGGGTTTTGAAGAAGCAGATATCGCCGAGCTGATAGTACGTATTAAAAATAATAAGCAGCTGCAGATTCAATCCATATTTACTCACCTTGCTGCGAGTGATGAAGCGGAGCACGATGGATTTACTTCACGTCAGATTGAGCGCTTCACTACGATGAGTGATCAGATTCGTGCTGCATTTGACTACCCAATATTACGTCATATCCTTAATTCATCCGGCATACTTCGCTTCAGCGAGGCACAGTATGAAATGGTGCGACTGGGTATTGGTCTTTATGGATTTGCATCCACGTCGCACGAACAGCAACAGTTGCAGCATGTGGCTACATTAAGAACAACTATTTCGCAAATTAAGTCGGTGC
>JBEGUX010000059.1:0-7930 GCA_041178685.1 Bacteroidota bacterium | reverse complement strand
AACTGTAACTCATCGGTAGGTGCGGCTATTCCGCCAATCGGATAAATTGCGCCTAGGTCCTCACCATTCATACCCTGTCCAATCAATGGAGAACCGGATTGCAATTGAAAGTCATCCGCTGCGGTATCGACAAATAGCGGATCGAGTACCGTGATGTGTTGGACTGTATCGGAAACAGCACCCTGAACGTTGGAATACGACATGGCCAGCGTTGCATCGCTATTCATATAAATACTACTTCCATTATTCCATAGAATATTGTTGTAAGCAGTACCATGACCACCACCCAATCCGGTATTTTTTTCAACTAATTCGATTCCATATTCACAGTCATAAAATGTATTGTTATAAATTTCTGCTACCGATGAATCTTTAACGGCAATTCCAGCGCCGCATCTATAGAACAAAGAACCCGTAACGGTCACGAAAATTGCTCCTTCGCCAACAGAAACTCCTTTATCGCTTATATCATGCACCATGCAATTCTCCACCCTGCCCTGTGAGCCGGGCGGTTGAAAGTCAACTTTGCCAAAATCAATTGCATCAATATTATCACCTCGCCCATACCGAATGGTCGTTCTGCGGATCACCGTTCCTGCAGGCGAATTATCAAAATCAATCGCATCGGCCGTCATGAATTCAAAAAGGCAATCCTCAATTATTGATGGAGAAAGTATAATATTGATTTCGTAGTAGTTTGTGACCAAAGTCCTGCTGACATATACATTCGAAGCGTTCTTGGTAAAAAGGATTGGATTGTCGTATAAATTATAATCACGTAGTACACAATCGCGCACATCACACTGTGCACTATCAGTTGCCTTTATTTGTCCGCCGGCGGCTTCCACAAAGCGCATTTCCAAAAATGAACCTATCCCTTTAGCATGAATATTTCCCCAATACTGCGCCGGCTGTGATGGATTTACTTTAATCGGTTGAGAAGCAGTGCCAGTCATCCGGATAACGGCACCCGGCTCAGTGACTATTGAGATGCCGTAACTCATAGTAAGCTGACTACCAGGCTGGACGGTCAACGTGAAACCACTTTTGACGATAACCTCCTGATTAAGGGAAATAGTACCCGACCAAGCGGTGTCGCGAGTCACATAAATCACACCGAAGGAGGAGGGTAAATTGGCTAAAAAAGCCGAAATAAGTGAAAAAACAAAGATTAACTTTCTCATTAGTAACCGGAGTAATGAATAATTCCGGGACGAAAGTTAAATCTTTATTATGTTTTCAAAAAATAATTTTAGGTGACTTAACGACTTAATAAATATGACTTTAGTTCTGAAAGCTCCGGAGTAATTACCACCGAAACTTTCTGTTTGGCAACGATAGCCGCCAATCGCTCCGGCATCTCTGGTACCAGATGCAAGGTCTCTTCCACTACACTAGAAAATTTCGAAGGATGAGCTGTTTCTAAGATTACTCCTGAATTGTTCGACTGCTTTGACATTAGCTGATTCCAGGCATGCAAGCCAACGGCACCATGCGGATCAATGACATAATTAAATCGACGGTAACACGCTTTCATCGCTTCACGAGTTTCATCCTCATTCACACTAAAGCCGGTAATATCTTTACGCATTTCCTCCAACGAATCATTATAAAGATTAGTCATTCGCCAGAAATTACTTGGATTACCGACATCCATTGCATTGGAAATAGTAGAGACCGATTTTCTGGGATGAAAATCTCCAGCACGTAAATATTCCGGCACCACGTCGTTTGCGTTGGTTGCAGCTATAAACGAGGCAACCGGCAATCCCATGCGTTTAGCAAATATTCCTGCTGTTAGGTTGCCGAAATTTCCACTTGGAACAACGAACGATAGTGGCCTACCATATTGCAGCAATTGAGCGGCAGCGCGGAAATAATAAAAGCTCTGCGGAACCAGTCGTGCTATATTGATACTATTCGCTGAGCTGAGGGAAAGACGGGTGCTTAATTCCGGATCCAGAAAAGCTTCTTTGACCATGCGCTGGCAATCATCGAAAGTACCTTTCACTTCAAGTGCTGCGATATTATTTCCCCAGGTGGTCAACTGCTTTTCTTGCGACTCGCTGACTTTACCGGAAGGATAAAGTATCACCACATCAATATTTTCTACATTGAAAAAGCCGCTGGCAACAGCACTGCCTGTGTCGCCTGAAGTTGCCACCAGAATGGTCAACTTTTTATCGCTTCCCTTGACAAACCAAGACATTAGTCGAGCCATAAAGCGAGCGCCAACATCTTTGAATGCTAACGTTGGACCGTGAAATAATTCCAGGATATGGGTTCGATCATCTAAAGACACTACCGGCGTATCGAATGGATAAGCATCGGCCACCATTGATTGCAGTACTTCTTCCGGAACATCTTGAGAAAACCATTTTGTAGCAACGTGAGCTGCTATATCAACGAGCGATTTACCCTGCAGATCATTGATGAACGAACTATCGACCATTGGAATCCGCTCCGGCATAAACAAACCATTATCTTTCGGCAATCCCAACAAAACAGCTTCCTGCAATGAATAAGCACGAGCAGGATTTTTAGTAGAGTAATATTTCATCGCGCAGCAGTATTCGAAACGACACGTGCTCCGCGTCGATCCACTTTTGTTACATGGACATCGCAGCCCAAAGAATGTTTTCGATAAATGGATTTCATGGCTTGTGCAATTTTTAAAGCCTTGGCATTTGAATCGGTTATTGCCAAGATAGATGGTCCGGCACCGGAAATAGAGCAGCCAATAGCTCCTGCAGCAAGCGCTGTACTTTTTGCCAAATCATAATATGGAATCAATACACGTCTTGCAGGCTCTGCCACCAGATCTTCCATGGCTCTTCCGAATAATTTCAAATCCGATTGAAAGCAAGCAGCGGTCAACGCTGCCGTGTTCGACCATTGTGTAATAGCAGTTTTTATTTTTATCGATGAAGGCAATACTTTACGAGCATCACTCGTTTTAACTTCTACATGAGGATGCACGATAACTAGTTGCATTCCTGGAGGAACAGGTAGTGAGATAATATCTTCGGTTGCCAGCGAACGCACGAGTGTGATTCCACCCAACATGGAAGGTGCAATATTATCAGCGTGAACCGCACCGCTCGCAACGCGCTCCCCTTCTGCCGCCCATCGAATCAATGCACGTTTTTCCATCGGTCTTCCGAGAAGTTCGTTAGCAGCAAAAACAGCAGCGACTGCACTGGCTGCGCTGCTTCCCATACCACTCCCTAATGGCATTCGTTTTTCTAAATAAATAGTAAATCCGGATCGCTCACCGATTTCATCAAGAAAGGCCAGTAAAGCCACACCTGCTGTGTTCTCTTCTGTCACGCGAGAAAGGCGACCATGATCGCCTTTGATTGATTTTATCTGAACGGTATTTGCGGATGATCGTTCTAGCCGCAGAAAATCTCCTGGACCAGCAATAGCTAGTCCAAATACGTCAAAGCCGGATCCCAAATTTGCTGATGATGCCGGAGCAAAGACGTTGACAGATTGTTTTCTTTTAGCCACGATTATTTTTTTTCTTAACCACGATCAAAATAATTTCCAATACTGATGATGTCGGCAAAAACACCTGCAGCAGTTACTGCAGCTCCGGCTCCCGGACCTTTTACTACCAGAGGACGATCGTTGTATCGATCCGTGCGGAAAGAAATAATATTATCACTACCGGAGAGATGATAGAAAGGATGCGACTCATCTACTTCTTTCAACACAATAGTTGCTTTTCCATTCTCAAGCCGCGCAATAAAGCGCAGCTTTTTCCCTTTTGCTTCCGCTTTTGCAGACATGGCTTCAAAGTGCGAATCTGCTTCTTTCAGTGCTTTCATAAAATCATTTACTGTTTTAGCGCGCAGACAACTCTTCGGAAGCAGCTGATCAATCTTGATATCATTCATCTCCAGCGCAAGTCCGGTTTCCCTGCCAAGAATTAATAATTTCCGGGCAACATCTTTTCCACTCAAATCAATTCGTGGATCAGGCTCGGTATATCCGCGATCGCGCGCTTCTTTGACGATAGAAGCAAAAGAAACTCCTCTATGAAACGTATTAAAGATGAACGACAATGTTCCGGACAAAACTGCTTCGATGGAAATGATTTTATCGCCGCTTTGCACCAGACTGTTCAGTGTATTGATTACAGGCAATCCGGCGCCGACATTGGTTTCGTAGAGAAAACGGACATTCCGTCGATCAGCTATGTCGTGCAACTGACGATATTGTTTATAGCTGCCGGAGTTAGCTAATTTATTGGGCGTTACAATAGAGATGCTATGATCAAGTATGGTGGCATATTGCCGAACCACTTCATCGCTGGATGTACAATCGACAAAAACAGATTGTGGAAGATTCATTGCAATCATTTGCTTTGCAAACGCTTCCATATCCATCTTTTCGCCATCACGTTCCAGCTTCTCCATCACTTTTCGAATGCTGATTCCGTCGGGATCAAACAACATTCTTTTACTATTCGCAACACCGACAATATTGATTTCCATTGAACGTGACTCTTTAAGATAAGCACGATGGCTATCGATTTGCTCCAGCAAAGTTTTTCCGATTAGACCGGCCCCAACAAGAAATACAGACAAGGTGTGAGTACCACTCAAAAAGAATCCTTGATGAATTGCGTTGAGCGCCTTCATCAGGTTCACTTTATGAATAACCGTGGAGATATTCAGCTCTGATGAACCTTGAGCAGTAGCAACTATACTAATACCATTTTTACCAAGTGCCTGAAATAATCGCCCTGAAACACCCGGCGTGTTTTTCATGTCTTCACCGATAACCGCAAGTACACTTAGCCCCTCTTCTACTTTAACAGGTTCTATCAGCTTCGACTTCAACTCGAGTGCAAAAGCGTTTTCGATGGCTTTCCGCGCAGGACCTGCATCGGAAGGTTTCACTGCAAAAGTGATAGTATGCTCTGATGAGCCTTGCGTAATAAGTATAACACTAATCCCTGAGGTGGAGAGCGCCCCAAACAAGCGTGCAGAAATTCCGGTTACACCCACCATTCCACTTCCTTCCAGGGTAATCAAAGTAACATCATCAATGGATGAAATACCTTTGATTAAGAAACCGCTATTGAGGGATTTAGTAGAAATGAGTGTTCCGGGATGCTCCGGCTTGAATGAGTTCTTAATACGTAGCGGAATTCCTTTGGCAAGTGCCGGAACGATCGTAGGCGGATGAATTACTTTAGCACCGAAATGCGACATTTCCATCGCCTCTCGGTAGGTCATCACAGGAACAGTGAACGCTTTGCGGACCTTTCGAGGATCAGCGGTAAGTACACCGTCGACATCGGTCCAGATCTGAATTTCATCCGCATTTAACGCAGCGCCAAAAATTGCAGCTGTATAATCTGATCCACCCCGGCCTAACGTTGTTGTTTCGTTATTAGCCGTTGCGGCCACAAAACCGGTTACGATGGTAATATCATCTTTCGCCGAACGAAAATGATTTCGAATATTTCTGTTGGTCACCGGAAAATCTACACGTGCAGCTCCAAAGTCATCATCGGTGCGAACAACATTGCGTGCATCCAGGAAGCCGGCTTTTATTTTCCGGTGGCGGAAATAAGCAGCAATAATTGCAGCAGATAGAATTTCACCGTGTGCGCTGATAAAGTCAAGCGTGCGAGGTGAAAGTTCACCAACGAGGTAAACGCCATGAAGTGTATCGTTCAAGAAGGCGAATCGCTCTTCTAAAAAGTCGTTTAACTTTTTATCGCGAATGAGTCCGAGCTCTTTTACCGCCTCATGATGACGATGTCGCACAGCATGAAAAAGTTCTGCATACCCAGCATCGCGCTTAGCAGCCGTTTTACTCATCCGTATAAGGTCGTCGGTAACGCCTGTCATGGCAGAAACGACAACCACCAATTTACGTTTGCCGGTCTTTTTGAGCAGACCGCTGCAAATGTCAAAAACACCGGAAATACGCGTTGAATTCCCAACGGAGGTACCTCCAAATTTAATAACGATCATATCCTGCTAATTGAAGACAAAATCGATACGAAAAGTGACAAAAAATGTTCGTTTTCTTACGTTTTAATCCAATTTGCGAGGATTTTTGCTCCATCGGGGGTTAAAACGGATTCCGGATGAAACTGAACAGCAAACGTATCGTGATGGCGATGACGAACCGCCATAATTTGACCGTCATCATCCGAGGCAACACATTTCAGAACGTCGGGCAATTTTTGAGGCTGCACTACCCACGAGTGATAGCGGCCGGCGAAAAAAGAGGAACTAAGTCCTGCGAAAACAGGTTCATCCGGATCTTTTATCCGTGTTGGTAATGAAATACCGTGTAATACTTTATCAAGATTCAACAAGGCTCCACCGTAGTGAACGGCTATTGCTTGCAAGCCAAGACAAACGCCGAGCAGTGGCTTCTTCCCTTCTACTTCTGAAATAAAATCCATTAGACAGCCGGACTCACCCGGCAAACCAGGTCCGGGAGAGATCACTAGCTTATCGTAATTCTTCCACGACTTATAGTCAGGATTATCATTCAATACTACATCTACGCTAACAGCCGGATCAGCCGCCTCCAGCAGGTGAACCAGGTTGTAGGTAAATGAGTCGTAGTTGTCGAACAATAAAATCCGCATCGTGCAGTTGGGAAAACTATCTATTCAAAATTATTTCCGAAGTTAAGACAACCAGGCAGAAAGATTTGCTTGCTGTGCCGTTGACATTTCTTGTTTGATTTGAATGGAATAGTTGTGGTAATACGATTCCGGCGCAGTTGCAAGAAGGATATCTTTCATGCGCTTCATCGGAGTGAGTATGGTGAGTACAACATCGTCTGACTCCTCAAAAGGTATCAATTCGGCAAGATTGCCTTCTACTTTAATTTCGTTTACAGCAACTACTTCATCGTCTTTACCCAACCCTGCTCTATCGGCGATGGAACCAGGCAATACAGCAATAACTTTTGTACACGATTTATCGGAGTTTGCTTTAAACCCAAACCGATGTTCATAGGAAACCGTCTATGAGTTACGCGTCAATTCGCAGCCAACATAATCAAGTAATTCACGAAGCAGCGGCTCATAGTTTTCGGTCCCGTAAACATAATCTGCAAAGAAGTCTGCCATTGGCATTCCGGCTACCTGCCCGACTAAATTCAAATAGTCGCTTTCGGTATAACCAATATTACGCTTACCAAAATCATTATAGAGAGCACGCATTACGTCGTCCAGAGATGCTTTATTTTGCGTACTTCTGCGAATCAACAAATCAGTCATTAATGCGACTAACGATCCTTCGTCATAAATGGAAGTTTTCCGATGCGGTATTCCCGGAACGTAGCCGTCTAGCCATGTATCAAAAGAGGCATCGGCCACCGGCATGTTAAATCGAGCGTGAGTAGCGAAATGCTTTTGCAAACGGAGATCAAGTTCCATCAGGTATTGCTCGTGCGAATAAACACCTGAACGCACAAGAAAAAGATCGCCGTAATAGGTAGTTACTCCTTCGTACACAAAACCCAATCGAGAATAATTCTCTGCTGAATAATCGTAGGGCAACATGTCTAATGGACGAATAGCTTTGATGTTCCATACGTGAAAGAGTTCGTGCGAAGCAACACCGGTCAGATCCTCGTAGCGCGGCGACTCCATCAACTGACCTGCCGGTCCTAAAGCGAGCACCGTAGATGAGAGATGTTCCACACCGTGATAAAAAGTATACGGTAAAGCAAGTATGAGGAAGTGGTATTCACGAACAGGTAAGCCGCCCATCATTTGCAATTGCACTTCGGAGAAGCGGGTGAAATCGTCGAGTACTTTAGGCCAGTCGGGCACTACATTTCCATGAAACCAAACGTGAAAATCGGTTTGATCAACTGCATAAGTTCCGTGTTGCAGATTGGCAGAGGCCATCCACGGACTGTCAACGAGTTCGTGAAACGA